>JANPLP010000744.1:0-8476 GCA_031426595.1 Planctomycetia bacterium
TCGCGCAGCGTTCGCCAGAGCAACTGATATCCGCGGGTTTCATCGCCCGCTTCGATGGCCGCGCGGCTTTGTTCGAACCAGTAGTCCGAATGACGAACTCGCGCGGATTCAAAATGCTTGACCCACGCTGCCTGCTTAGCGTTCGTCGCGCTCGCCACCTGCGGCTCAGCGGGCAAAAACAACAACGACTGGTCTGCACGCTCCAAAGGCATCCAGCGTGCGCATAGCTCTGCTTCGCTACTTAAGCCTAAACTTATACAAACCGCTTGTAGTCGCTCGAGTTCCTTTTGCATGGCGGCGACGTCTAGCGCAGCCGACTCAACAGCCGAAGACTTCGATGCAGGTGACGCGCCAGCGGAGGGTGCTTCGTGTTCTTGAGGCTGTGGCGAAGCGTCCTGAAAGAACGCGAAAGCATACGTAGACGGGAGTGCTAGGCTTAAGAGCGTACAGCACCAAACGATTACTCGAACACCCTTCCACATGCGGTCAGACCCTTTCCTTTTGTACAGGCTAGATATGGCCAAGCTAGAAGACTAGCGACTTTTATTCTAGTGGGTGTCGGTGTCTGCGGATTGAACAGTTTGCTCAGTCGTCGTTCATTCGGATGCGCGTTAAAGGAGCGGGACCTCATAACCGGCCTGATCGTTAGCACCCTACCGCTCCACAAAATGGGCACTCGAGACGGCGTGTTCCTAGCAAGAGAGGCTCGGTCACCGTTTGTCGTTCCAGCGCACCAACAAATCCTCGCCGAATGATTGCCCTTTTCGCGTCCACGACGGATAATGGAGCTGTCGCAACACAAAAATCACTGAGGTGCAAAATGACTCGACTGAAACACGTGCTCCAATGCTTATGCTTATTGGCTGTTATCGCGTGTGCAAATCAGGCGGACGCGTGGCATGGTCCCGGTGGCTTTCATTATGGTGGTTACGGATTCGGCACGAACCATCACAGTTTCCGGCCGAGCATCTATAACCCGGGCTGGAGCAGCTACTCGCGCGCGAGCTTCTACGGTGGTTACGGCTACAGCAGTTACGCTTTCAGCGGATATGGCTACGGCGGAATCGGTTGTTGGCCGCGAGCGAGTTATCACGTCGGGTATCGCAGCTACGTACCGCAGGTATATACGAGCTACCTTCCGGCGGCGTATTACAACAGTTACTATCCGCCCGCCTATAGCTATCCGACTTTTTACAACAGTTATGTTACACCAGCTGTGACGCCGGTAATCTACAGCACCTATTCGATCGGTTTCCCAACCTGTTCTGTCACTCAACCAGTGAACAGTGGCGTGGCCTTGACGACGTACGCTGTGAAGAAGCCGGTGACCAGTGTTGTTCCACTTCGGCTCGCGAGTCAGCCCGTTCAATCACCGCTGCGTCCCAGCAACCCAACGGATTTCAGCGGACGATTTGTAGCTACGGATAGTTTAAATCCGGATAGCCTGGCTTCGAAAACAACTGTCACGTCGGACGCTGCGCCTCGACCAGTTTCGAGTGCGACCCTCGATTCCGCGCCAAGGGAGTTGCTTGCAGCGGCGGACGCGATCCTGGCCGCTGGTGGCTATCGACAAGCTGCACAGGCCTATGCTCAGCTTGTTGTAAAGTATGGCAACTCGGACCGCATGGTCACACGTCGCTTTATCGCACAAGTTGCAAACGGCGATTTCGATCAAGCCGCAGTGGTTGTCGAGCTGGCTATCGCCAACGGCAATCAGATTGATCGCGCTGATTTACCTCAAGGGGATCTCGCGCTAGCGCTGGGTGGTCAAAGTAGTTTGATTAGCCAGCGTGTCGAGGGTCTGGCCGCAAACGCTTTGGCCCAGGCCGACGATGCGGTACCGATGCTTGCTGTGGCGCACTGGCTAGTGCTCAGCGGCGAGGATGAAAAAGCGAATTTGTTTAAGGCACGCGCGGAACAGATGCAACGATCTGATGTGGGTATTTTGGTTCACAAGCCGCTCGCAGCGGACATTAGCGGCACTAAGTAATCGAACTAGCGCGGTAACGATTGGATAAAACGTTCGAGTTCGACGTAATAAGATTCCGGCTCAAGATCATTGTGATCGCCGCCTTCAAATGTAACGAACTTCTTGGGGCCAGGGACTGCAGCAAACAGTTTCTGGCCCACTTCGTAGGGAACGATGCGATCGCGGTTCCCGTGGCTTTGAAGGACTGGACCTGTAAAACGGCCGATCTTATCCAGCGATTGATATTTATTCCGCATAAGCAAACGGACCGGCAAGAACCGATACCATTTGGCGGCGACGTCGGGTAGTGAACTGAAGGTGTTTTGCAAGATCAAGCCGCGTGCACCGCCTTTCGCCGCCAAGTCCACACAAACTCCGCCACCCAGCGATCGCCCCATAAGGATCACTTGAGCGGGGTCGATGTTCTCATGCTTTGCAAACCATTCACGCGCGGCATCGCCATCGGCAAGAATGCCGCGTTCATTAGGGCTACCTGCACTGCGCCCATATCCACGGTAATCGAACGTGAAAATCGTCAAGCGATGCCGCGTGGAAATTTCTGAAAGGTAGTCACCCAGGTACCCGACGCAGTCCCCGTTACCATGGCAATAAAGTAGATATCCTTGCGGGTTGGAGTGTTCCCAGACCCAACCGTGCAGAGCCGTTCCATCCGCAGAGTTGAACCTCACATCCTTGGCTCCATAATTCGCCGCCCGCCAATTCATGGGCTCGGCTTGGTCATCACGCAAACTCGCGAATCGCGGTGCGGGGTAGACCATAGAGTTTTCTAGCGCCATCAACACAATACAAACCGCTCCGTACCCGCTGAGAAGCAACAAGAGAATTCGCTTAAGCTTAGCCATGGTATCTCTTGCACCAAGTCACTTGTCTGACGCCTCTTTATGCGAGTCGTCGAGCAGATACTCTGGAATTCGGAACACGGCGAACGACTTGTTCTGCGAATTTATAGGATACATGATTTCGAAATCGAGCAATGGTTTTTCTTGGAGGCTACGATCAACTAGCACCCAACGAAATCCGTAGCGACGGGCCAGGGTCAACAATTGCTTCGAGGTCCACTCCATACGATCTCCGCTGGGGCTGCGAGGTGGTCGACAAGCCACTAAACGTTCATACCATTTCCGTACACTCGCGTTGTCTTGCGGGACATCTTTCCAGCAGACCACTTCAGCTCGCCCTGCGTACCATTTGAAGGTTTGCTGGTGCTCGGGAGTGAACCAAAGCGAATCAGCCGGCGAATTCTTAGCGATCCAGTCGCACACTGCCAACCAATCAACGTAACGATCGGTTTCGATCAGCCGAGTTGCGGGCGCTTTGAGCAGAATGTCATCGGCGGCAGGATTCCGTCGCTCGAAGTTGCTTTGTGCGTGACGCGAAAGCAGCATCAACAGAACACAGCCGCCAAGAATCTGCATCGTAATCGCGGTTTTGGCCGGTCGGGGGCGGGAGGGATCGTTGAGCGAACCGCGGCGCGATTGAAGCGACTTTGAATGGGAAACACTTGGCCTGGCGGACGCCGCAGCCGATTCGCCTAGCGGCGAATCGTCGCCGAACGGCAACATTCGAAATAGTCCTCCTGGATCGGCCATTTTCCAAAAAGTAAGTGTCCAGGCGAGTGGTACCATGATGTCCGACCAGCGAAACCAATAGAACCGAAGTAATTGCGAAGCGAGGATCGGATTGGATCGCGATAGTGCTTTGTCGATACCCAGACCGACGAGTGAAAACAAAACTGAGATCCATGCTATGGTCAACAGCCAGGCGATCGGGTGATTTTGCCAAAAACGGCGATTCACGATCGAACGCGATGAAAGGACGAAAGCCCCCGTAAGCACAATTAAAAGTGCCAATGAAATCGCCCCCGCGAAATGGCGATCTGCTGCGAAAAGGCTCGGGCACTGATGATGCGCCAAGCGATAGAACACATGAATTTGTGACGCAACTAACCCGCTCACTTGATTCGGACTGTTCAACCCGATTGCGGCTGGAATTACGCCGACTAAGCCCAAGCCTGTTCCTGCGGCTAACCAGATCGCTTGTGAACGAGCACGTGAAAGCAGATTGGGCAGGAGCAGCCAGACGCATCCGAAACTGAGCCCCGCCCAGCCACCAGCCAGCGGATGCCATGCAACGGCCAGTCCCAACCACAGCCAAACGCGAGACCATTGAGCGCGGAATAGCTCGGAAAAAGCCACAATTATGCAGGGATACGCGAGCGACTTGCCTTCAAATCCACCGACGGCCCATTCACCCGCCCAGTTGCCATAATCGATTGCAAAGTACCAACTGCAGAGCGCCGCTGCACCCACAATCCAATTCATATCCATTGCAAAACGCAGTTGCCGCCATGCGCATGCCAAGCAAAGCCAACTGATGATCCGTCCCCCCCAAGCCACTGCGTAAAGGGGAAAGCACTGTGATAATAGGCCGACCAGTCCAGCCGCCAATCCGTGCGAAGCATGCGACTCGAAGAACAGATCCCCGGCGCAAAATGTGCTATCTAGAAGGTGCTTCCCTTTTGGTAGATAGTGCGACTCGTTGACCCCCGGAACGGGTTCGCCAGCCAGCAATGTGATCAGCGCAAACAAAACCGCTATTTCGCCGATTGCGTTGCGGTTTGGGGTAGTAGAGAAGCGAGGTTGCGGGTCGACGCCGGGCACGGCAGATGGCATTGGTACTCTCGCAAAAGTGATTCGAGCGTGTGAGTCTGCGAGGAATTTCGCGTCTGCCCCTTCTCGCCGAACAAAAATTCACTAAAAAATTCAGTTGCAGTCACTTGTTTTCTTGACTGCGACCACTTCGTACGTACAGTGGATGTAGGAAGCCTCAAGAGCCATATGGCTATGCCGGCTCAGCCCCCTCGACCAGCGCTTGCTAGGTCGACTTGGCTGAATCGAATTTTAGTCTCTCAATGTCTGCTGAGGCAGACCTGCCGACTAATCCTCAGAAGATCAGAAGGTTCTGACTCGGAAGGATTCGGCGTAGGGCCAATTTACCAAAGGAAGGGTCCGATGTTAGTACTATCTCGCAAGAAAAATGAGAGCATTGTAATCAACAACGACATCACAATTGTCGTTGTCGAGATTCGGGGCGACAAGGTCCGCTTGGGTGTCGAAGCTCCTCGTGAAGTTCCGGTTCATCGCCGAGAAGTTTACGATGCGATTCAACGCAGCCAAAATTCCGACGACGCCACTAATACTACAACGGCTCAAGATTAAAGCACGTCTCTGACCATTTGGCAACGCGAATAATCTTTCCCGAACTGATTTAACGGAGCCCATTGTTAGACTCAGAGCCTGTATCGAACTGGTTTTTCATTGAACCGATTCGATATGGGCTCTTCGTGTTTTACGGACAATGGTTTTTTGACGACCGATTACTTTTTCGATCGATTATTTTTCGATCTTTCAAGGCGATGAAGGTTTTCGTCTCGCGTTAGAAAACCCCAGTTCAGCGCCACATCTTGCTCGTACTGTTTACCGAGCGTCAACGCAGTGGCGGCTTTGGAAAGTTCAAAGCCCAAGTAAAAGGCATGGCTGGCATCAATGGTGGGTCCCAGGTGACTGGCGAATAACTGTTGCATGATCTCGAAGGGGTCGGTACCCGATAAGTTCAGACCGGCAGAGATGAGATGCAATTGGCCATCCTGTGCAAAGACTCGCATATTGTTGTCGCGGATTGTCGCTGCGAGTTCAGCAAACGTCGACTCGGGAAACGACTTCAACTTTTCATCGCGCAGCAGAATCAGTTTGGATTGAATGTGCTTGGGCGGAATGCGATTGCGCACTGCGTAGTGAACAAGTCTCCGCGCAAGATCGCACTCGCGAACCGATGAGCGCGACCAGTTGATCACTTGCGTAGTAAGCACGCTGTTGATCTGCAACTCTTGGCAGAACCCGAGCAGCACGACATTGATTGCGGCTGAGTCGGCATCGGTCAGCTCGGTGATGTTACCGATACCCATCATCATCGTTGCATCAGGGTAACGTTCACGACATGAGGTATAGCGCGCGAGACTACGAGCGAAGCCGCAACCGATCGGCTCAAGGATGGGGTCGAGTCGCACTCGAACACCGCGACTCGACAAAAATTCTACAGTTTTCGGAAAATACTTTTCGTCGTCTGGAGTGTCTGGGATAACCACAACTTCGCAGCCCCAATCGACGGCCGCATGCATGTTGTGGCTGTTCACTGACAACACTAACTCAGCACCTGCAGCACACGCTTCCGCGACCTCTTCGCCATCGAATGAATCAATGGAAACACGTAGACCCAATTCGCATAGTCGCCGTACTGCATCACCGACTTGCAGCCATCGATAACCTGGATCGCAACCGACATCGATGATGTCCGCGCCATCACTTTTCAATCGCTCCGCAACGGCAACTAGTTCACATAACTGCAACCGCGGCGCGTGATTAATCTCAGCGATGATCTCAATGCTGTAATCGTTCATGGAAGCATCGATCGCTCGTTTTTTGCCGAAAAATTCGGGCAAATCGCGAATATCGCGAGGTCCGCTTTCCACCCTAACTTGCAACTCAGCAGTGAGTGTTTCCACACCTTCACTTAGATAGCCTGGAACGATCACTCGTGTTGTATGAGGTGGTACCGATGCATGTCGCAACAACCACTTGGGAGTCATCAGAGCAGCGACTGTGATCGGTAAGACATCGATCGTAAAGGAGAAGCCAACAGCGCTCGACACTTGCTCAACGATGGAGCGCACCGCATGCTCAGCCAAGCGTCCAGTGATGAAGTGGATGTGCTCCCGAGATGCTTGTGAATCGACGTTGGGTGACTTCATGGGAGTTGTACGATCGTAGCGCGCGAGTGAACGAAAGTAGAGATTGATTCACTCAAAATTTCCAAAACCATCTTGACCCAAACCATGGCTACACTAAAAAGATTTGTTAGCGAGGAGTCCTAAGAGAACAACCGTCGTCCTTGTTGTTTTCGTGGCCGGGATTCCTCGCTTTTTTTATGCGCTCATTTTAACTCGATAATCGTCTGACGTAAGGCGCGCTGATCGCTTGAGGAATCGGTTTTATAGGTGGCGAAACGGAAGCATGAACGGCTAACCCATGACTGATGAAGAATCTCCCGCGCTTGAATCCTCTTTGACCGGCAAAGAACCGGCTGTCAGCGATATGCCCGCACTCGTTGCTCCCGATCTGCGTATCTTGTACGAAGAACCGCATTTTATGGTGATCGATAAGCCGATCGGTCTGTTCACTCAGGCCGCCCCAGGTGTCCCAAGCGTGCAAACACGTCTTACTGCGCAGCTAAAGGTTCGCGATCAGCATACGGGTACTCCATTCGTTGGATTGCCACATCGACTGGATCGAGGCACCTCGGGCGTGCTGCTTATCGCCCGCAATCAACGTTCGCTATCTCGGTTTGGTGAACAGTTTCATAGTCGTAAGATAGGTAAGTACTATTTCGCAGCGGTCGTTGGAGAGTTGCCCGAGGGTTCAATTGAATGGGCGGATCATATTCGTAAAGTTGTTGATCAACCGCTCGCCGAAATCTGTGATCCAGCGGCTGAGGGTGCGAAGCTCGCGGAGCTAACGGTTCGAGGGCTTGCAACCGCGGGTGGAGTCTCTTTGCTATTGATCAAGCTGCACACTGGTCGCATGCACCAAATTCGCATTCAAGCGGCTAGCCGCGGTTTGAAGATACTTGGCGATGCAACGTACGGCGGTCCCGATTTTTTTGATATCGGTGATGATTCGGAGGAAGAAAGCGAGCTGGCTTCGATGGCGCTGCATGCGCTGCGACTCGAAATTCGGCATCCCCAGACGGCCAAGCAACTGGCGTTTACTGCCGTTCCACCAAACACTTGGGGAAATCTGCCTCGCGATCTCGTCGTCGCCATGAACGAGTGCGTGGAATGTAGTCGCGTGGAAAGCAGCCTGGCTTGGAGTTCTTTTTGATGCGAGTTTTAATCGTCGGTTGTGGTTTCGTCGGAAACGAGTTAGCTAAGCAATTGCATGCAGCGAGCACTTCGAAGGTGTACGCGCTAACGCGAACTGACGAAAGGAGTGAAGCGCTGCGAGCCTTACATGTGGAGCCCATCGTCGCGCACTGGCTGGATGATTCGCAACTACATTCACTGCCCGAGGTCGATGTGGTCGTCGTATCGGTCCCGCATCGCGAAGATGCAGGCCTAGGTGTTGAGACTCATATGGCGGGGCTGAAGAATTTACTCACACACTTGCCGGTCGGTTGGCGCAAGCTGATTTATCTCAGTACGACGGGGGTCTATGGCGACTCGCATGATGAAGTTGATGAATCGACGCCCACACATCCGACCCGCATTGGACCTCAGATCGCTGTGGCGACAGAAAAATGGTTACTTGAGACAGTCCCCGCAACACGGCTTGCCATTGTGCGACTGGCCGGCATTTACGGCCCCGGCCGCATTCCATTGGCGGAAAAATTGCGAGCTGGTGAGCCGCTTCAAGTTCCGCAAGCAGGTTGGTT
>JANPLP010000745.1:0-3753 GCA_031426595.1 Planctomycetia bacterium
GACTCGATTGGCTGATAACGAGCCCACGAAGTTGTCCGCTCAACTGGAACGCGTGCTCGAGTTCTACGAGCCTCTATTGGAAGCCAAATACGATTACGCTCCGCAGCGGAAGCGTGACATCGAGCAGTTGTTGATGCTGGCCGATCGATTTGAGACTCGTACTCAGTTACTCGTCGATTTGACGCTGGATCCACCCAGTAGCACGGCTGATTTGCCGCTTCTGAACGATGGCTCCAATGCCGCGAAGGCGAAATCTGATGAACCGCCGCTAGTGCTCAGCACGATTCACTCGGCGAAGGGGCTGGAATGGCCGGTGGTGTTTGTGATGAGCGTCGCGCAAGGAATGATTCCCTTTCCGCGTTCGGCGGAGACGCGAGACGGTTTTGAGGAGGAGCGGCGTTTGCTTTATGTTGCGTTGACTCGCGCCGCGGATTGGTTGTATGTGACTTACCCGAAATTCAAGTCGGGGCCGAGTTGGAACAACTACTCGCAGAATATGGGTGGGCGAAGCGAATTGTTGTCAGCCGAAATCGTGAAGCACTTTGCGATTAGCCGCAAGACTTAGGAAATTCGACCAGTCGCTTAGTGCCCGCTTGGCATTACCGCAGCGGTGCCAGGCCATGTAGTCTCCGAAGCAATCCTAACTGTCCTGCGTGAATCGATTCGTGGAGCGGACAAAAAAGGAGTGCGCCCAGCTTGATCGGATAAGCCGCGTAAGGCATCTCGATCGGTTCGGCCAATTGGTCAGCGGTCAGCAGAGCGACTTCGGCGTGCGCTTGAGCGTTTATTTTTTCGAGCATAGCTAGCAGGTCTGCCGGAGTGGGCATGCCTTCGGCTGATTCGCTTGGCGTTGTGCCGCGACCGAACTGCTTACGAAGCCACCCAGGCATGAGCTCCAAATCGCCTGGCATTCGGCCGCGTTGCCGGAAGAGCATCAATCCATATTGCGAAACGGCCAAGTGTCCAACTTGCCACGCCACATGTGTCTGCAAACCACCGGCCTGCACGTACCACAGTTCCGCCGGAATGGAGTCTATTATTTGGCGAGTGTATTGACGAGCCCAAGCGGTTTGTTTGAGCAACAGGTCCCGGCTGCGGAGAAGGTCATCGGGTGACAATTCAGCAGGCAGGGTATTCATGAAGCTATCCATATTTGTTCCTGTGAAGGGGGCGTGTGTCTTTAGTGAATCGGCCGATTTTTTAGCTGTCGACATGGGAGCTTAGCGAGAACAGCGGACGGTCGGCTTGACGTGGCTTTGGTTTTTGAGACATTGCTGATCATGAAAAAAACCAAAGCTAGCATATACGACTTCCCAGTTTACTACGACCTTGTTTTCGGCAGCGACACGGCGGCCGAGATGCGTTTTCTGCAAGCCTGTTTTGATCGGTACGTTGATCGTAAGGTCAAGCGGATTTTCGAGCCAGCCTGTGGAACCGGACGTTTGTTGTTTCGGATGGGCCGCAAGGGTTACGAAGTGGGTGGCATTGATCTGAATCCAAAAGCGATTGAGTTTTGCAACGCGCGGTTGGAACGGATGGAGCTCAAGGGCCGCGCACAGGTCGGCGACATGTCCGACTTTACTGTCAAGCGCCCTTACGATGCGGCGTTCAACACGATCAATAGCTTTCGGCATTTGCCGACCGAAGCCGCCGCCATTGGGCACTTGGAATCGCTAGCTAAAGCAGTGCGGGTGGGTGGCATCTATGCGCTCGGATTGCATCTCACGCCAACGCGAGGCGAAGCGAGCGACGAGGAGAGCTGGTCAGCTCGCCGCGGCCAGTTGTCGATCAACACGCATATGTGGCCGGTCGACAAAAACCCCCGCAAGCGAATGGAGAAATTCGGTATCCGGTTCGATGTCTACACGCCGCTGGAGACGATGCGGATCGAGGATGTCCTGGAGCTGCGATCTTACAACGTGAAGCAATTCAAGCAGTACATTACTTCAGTGGCGAGTTGGGAGCCCATCGCGTTTTACGATTTCCGCTATTCGATCAAGCATCCAGTTGAACTCGACGCGACCACTCAGGATGTGGTTGTCATTCTCAAGCGGAAATAACCGGCCGCAGTCGAAATTTAGACTTTTGCCTTGGGCGCAGTGACCCATGCGCCTGTAGCGGTAGCCGCGGCGATGACCGCAATGGTCCCGGTGACCATGGCTAGAATTTCGTTTTCGCGAGCCACTACTTTCATCCAGTAGAAAGGGGGTTTGTTTTTTGGGCCTAGGCCGTTCCGTTCGAAATTCGTCCACTCAGCGACCAGCATTTCGATACCCATCGCCTCGTAATTGAGGTTTCCCGCTTCGATCTCATCGGTGATGGTGTAGGAAGTGTCAATTTGCGAACGGATAAAAAGGAAGTAAGCGCAAGGCAGGGCGGTAATCACAAAGAGAGCGCAGGCGACCGCCAGGATGGTGCCGCGCCAGCCCCCCCACGCCTTTTGTTCTGCCACCGCAGTTGTGTCAGCTTGCGAATCCGCCACCTTTAACTGCGCAAAGCCTCTGAGCGTTGGAGCTTGCAGCTTTTGACCGCATTCGCAGGTCAATTCTTGTCCAGCTTGACTGCGCGAAACGCGGATAATTTTGCCACAATTGCACGTCAGCTGGTAATCCATAGGGAACTCTTTTTAGCATTGAAAGGGTTGGCGTCGATTCGCTGAATCTTAACTCAAATGAAGATTGTGACTGGACCGGCAAAATGGTCCAGTTAAAATTGACTTCGCTGCGAAGGACTTAACTGTGCTGTCGCAGTCGACCCACCGCTTGGAAGGAAACAGTGGTAAGGATCGGTATAACAGTAAGCGGTTGAACCCTGAAGTCTTGGGGTTCAATTGGCTGCCGGGGGTGAAGAGTATAAACGGGATAGTGCTAGCCTAACTACAAGACCGTTCAAGATTCTTGACGGTAGGGTGATTCCTTAACAAAACATCGGGCTGTCTGTTCTCGTTTGCCGCACGCGATCTGCTTGGATTACTTAGTTGATTGGCATTGGTGGATTGGTTTTCTTCCTGTGTGCGGAAACACTTCTCTTGGTTTTAAGCCTGCCGTTTAGCGGCTGCTTGCTGGTTACCGGCGACAAAATGAATTGTCGTGCTTGCACGATTGCGGGAACTCTCGCGTCTGCACTGGGTTGTACGATGGTATTCGACATTAAGATCGCGCTGATTAGCGATGGTGCCTTTATGACAGACGCACATCGCCAGCGGTCGTCGAATTACCTTCAATGAAAATGAGATGTAAGCTGCTTTAGTACTGCCGAAGGTGCGGACATGACGCACGATCGTTAGGGTACGGGGCGATTAGAAAAGCTTACTTAAACGCAACCTTTTACAATTTGTCGCTGCTCGTCAAAACGCCGGATAGTAGGTGGTAAGCTTACGAGTGGTTCGCTTCGTCGAATCATCGTTACGCCATCGTTACGCCAGCGTACGTAGCAGCACCCTAGATCACTTTGGCTTCAGAGGAGTACCGCCTTGTTCGACGCAATGCTGGACGAATTCGATGACGACGCCCCGCGCGCAGACGAAGACTTGGAGAGTTATCAGAAGCTTTCGCTGGATGATGATGAAACCGGCGAAGCTGAGACAGCTTCCGATGACGACGGTCTAGCCGCCGAGGGTGAAGTTCAGCTTGAGAGTGACGAGGAGCTGTTGGCCGCCGCAGAAGAAGAGGCGGAAACTTGGTCCGATGATCCTGTTCGCATGTACCTAACGCAAATGGGCGAGATTCCCCTGCTGACGCGGGATGAAGAAAT
>JANPLP010000746.1:0-3071 GCA_031426595.1 Planctomycetia bacterium
GTCGCATTAACGCGACAATCCCCAATCGCCAGACGCTTTGCTCCGACCTCGCCAGTGAATCGATCGGTTCAATCGGCGGCACGCCATTGGGTACGGTGACCAGTTGCTGTTCCGCCACACCTAAACGTCGCATCTCTGCGGCAAGGCTTGAGCTAACCGTGATCAAGCAGTTGCAATTGCATATCGAGTAACGTTCAATCCAAGAGTTCATGTGATTTACGAATCCTCGCGTACTGTCGCGCGCGGTCGGACTGTGAACGTGATAAACCCACGGCAATCCGGTACGAAGAGCGACGAGCGAGGCGACCATTGCCGTACGTGGTGTGTGTGCATGCAGCAATGCAATCGAATTTTCTCGAACATACTTGGTGAGCTGCGCGATGACTCTCAAATCAAATCGACCCCGCATGGGCGTTTCAATGAGCTGCCGCTTGTCGAGCCCACAGAGGTCCGGAAAACGATCAGGCTTGACGCAAGCAAATCGGGCTTCAAAACCAAATTCGCTTAAGCGCTTCCCAAGCAATTGCTGAACACGCTCTGCACCCGAAAAATGCTCGCCATTGATGATGTGCAAAACTTTCAGCAAGCTGTCGTTGTTCCGCACTTGCAACGTTAGGTCCGTGATCATCGCCAGCGGTGCGAGGATCGCGTTAAAGGTGTTTTGGCTATCAGTGGAACTAATCATCGATGGTCCGCAACGCAAAGTGAGAAATGCAGCTGGTTGAAATCACTGGTCGATTTCTAGCAGTACGGCTTAAAAGTACGTTTTAACAGTACGTTTCTACCGTTCACCAATCGCTGCAACTCCCTTTTGCCCAACCAATTCCACATGCTTGATCGCGCGAACAGACACATTGTGCCGATTGTATCGGCTGCTGACTCCCAATCCGTCGGCATACATTTCTCTTGACGTTGCAGACTGCCCCAAGCTTACCAATTCAACTCGCGAGGGAAAAACTCGGCAATCAACTCCTCGTAGAATGGCCTTAAAGCAGCCACGTTCATGCGCTCATCACGTTTCGTATACAGATCGTACTGGTTGAAGTCGTTCACCCAAGCGAATAACTCGCGATCTTGGTCATTCAACAAGTACCCATACTCTCCTTCGTGATGAATCGGATAGCAAGAGTGGTAACGAATCATGTACAACGCAGGCGGCGGCAAGTAATCTTTCACTACATGATAGAGATACTCGTCGTGCCCCCAGGACATCAAAACTCTGTCCAAGCCACAGTTCTTCTGATAAATACCGAGTTCCGTTTGATACGTTGGATGGGATAAGTCGGGATTCGTAGCGAACGCTTCGTTAAACACAATCTTGTCAGAAAATCTACAGCCAACCGGGAACGTGTCGCCGACTACTGCCCACTGCGGTTCATCCCACAAACACAAGATTTTGCCGAGGTCATGTATCAGTCCCGTCAAAATGTACCAACGCGGCCGTTCAGCTCGTCGAATCGCTTCCGCAGTCTGAAGCAAGTGCTCAATCTGGGGTAAGTCGATATCCGGGTCGCTGTCGTCGATCAGCGTGTTCAAGTACTCCATGGCTTCCCAGATTCCCATCCGCCGTTTGTCCAGCTTCAGGTACTGAGCTCGCTTTGACTGAACAAAATCAAACGTCTGAAAGCGGTGGTTCAGCTCATAAAAATTTTTCACTGAAGGACGCGCTTCGGCTGCGTAATTGCGAAAGGACTTTCCAGTAACAGGGTCGTTCTGTCGCTGGGCGGAATCCTGAGCTGGCGGTGCTGGATAGCGACGAACTAGATCATCTTCCCACTCGTCCAGTGAAGCCAATGGATGCGTCTCTTTATTCATTTGCAAATACCTCTAACGTAATTTTCTCGGCCTTACTTGCCGAACGCGATCATCCTAAATCCTGCCGTCGCTGTCGATATTGATCCAAAGTGACTGCCGCAATAATGATCACGCCCAGCATTATATCTTGCGTCGAATTCTGGATGCCAAGCAGGTCGCAGCCGTTTGAAATGACTCCCATGATGGTCGCTCCAGCCAACGTGCCAAGCACGGCGCCACGTCCTCCACGGAGACTTGCTCCTCCGATAACAACCGCTGCGATGAATTTCAATTCCTTGCCGATTCCATCCATTGGATTCGCCACTTTGACCAGCGAGAACGAATAAATTCCAGCCATCGCAACCAGCAATCCAGCGACCGCATAGACCATCAATTTTGTTCGCAAAATGTTGACGCCGCACAGCCGAGCCGTTGATTCGCTGGAGCCGATTGCGAACACATGGCGTCCAAAAACTGTCAGTCGCAAGAGCACTGCTACAACCGCCGCCATCACCAACGCTACCCAAACTCCGCTCGCCACGTTCGGAAACCAACCTAACCAATCAGGCGGATACGTCGATGTTAAATTTAACAACCAATTCGGAATCAACTTCCGGTCTACGAAGACTGTCGAACCCCCAGCCAACCGTTTGGCAATTCCTAAAAATACAGTCATCGTTCCCAGCGTCACGATGAACGGCGGAATCCGCAGCAAGCCGATTAGCAAACCATTCGTGACTCCGCACAGGGAACCGGTGAGCAGTGCCAGAGCCACCGCGGCCCAAATCGAATTCCCTGCGTTGATTGCGCAGGCCATCACCGTCGCGCACAGCATCGATGCGGTTCCGGCGGAGAGGTCAATCCCACCCGTAATGATGACCAAGGTCATTCCCAGCGCAGCCACCGCGACCGGCGCGGTCATCACTAAGATGACTCTTAAGTTTCGAAGTTCTATGAATTTCCCTTGCCCCCAAGCTTGATCGGCCATCGCAAAGCCGATGGTTACCACAGCGAGAGCAAGCAGCGGCCCAAAGGTATCCAGCACACTCATCAGACGCTGCCAAACTCGTATCTGCCTACCTATTTCTGACGATTTTATGTTTTCCAAGCTCATTAACTTCCAATCCCAATTCTGGATTCAAACATCCGGCTGCGCGAACCATTCATCTCGTTGTCGCTGGCCGCAACGTTGTCATCGGGCCATCTTCACCGGCGATTGCCACAGCCAACACGTCCTGTTCACTCCAATCGCTCTTCGCTCGTACTTCCTGCAATCG
>JANPLP010000747.1:0-10654 GCA_031426595.1 Planctomycetia bacterium
GCATCATCAGATCACTTCAGTGAATCGTCAGTTGGCGGAACTGGCCGCGGCCGAAGCAGAATTGGCTAAGCAGCAGTTGGATGAACTGACGATCGAAGAGCGGCAGCAGCGAGTTCTGTCGTCGCGCGAATATAGCTTCTGCTTATTCGATCGGGAATTTTTGCAGCAAGAATTGCAGCGATTGACTATTGCCCCGCTGTAATTTTGCCCCGCTGTAAATTTGTGAAAAGTTGCTGCGATTGGAGCTTGAACAATTGGTGCGTCACACCCTGAAAAACAAGGTGTGACGTCCAGTGTCGAGCGTGGCTCAAATTTTTATAGCAGACCTTTGCGGACGGCCCAGACGGCTGCTTGGGTACGATCCGAAACACCGATCTTGCGGAGGATGTGCTGCACATGCTCCTTGACGGTCTCGTAACTGATGTTGAGTGTCGTAGCGATTTCCTTGTTGGTCAAGCCGTTGGCCAACTGACGCAGCACTTCGCTTTCGCGTTGCGTTAGCGGCACTTCGACATCCGAAATGACGCGCGGAGTTGCAAGGGCGCCAGTGACGCGACGGAGTTCTTCGCGCGTCCACAACGATTCGCCTTTGACAGCCAAATCAATGCACTCAATCAACCGAGCTCGGGTGTCGCTCTTCAAAACATAGGCAGACGCACCCAAAGCCACTGCACGCGCAACATACGTAGGGTTGTCGTAAGTGGAAAAGATGAGGATAGGAAGTTCCGGATAATCCAATTTCAACCGCCCCAAAATGTGCAAACCATCGCCGCCTGGCATGCGGACATCGAGCAGCACTGCGTTGGGTTTGTGGGTGGCCACTTTGCTGAGCACTTCTTCGCCACTGGTTGCTTCCGCCACAACGGTAATGTTGGTGCCGTCAAGCAGGTTCTTCAAGCCCAGTCGAACCACCTGGTGATCGTCAGCGATTAGCAGGGATATGCCTGTCATACTCTGTTTCTCTTTCGTTTCATTCAGCGTCGGGGGTAATGATCGCCTTCGGTCTTTACCGTGAAGGGTGCTGTGGCATTAAACGGCTCTTGAATTGGGCAATTATTCAGAGCGTAATACTCAGCAAAAACTTGCTTTATGCCCACCTTAAGAATCCAAAACGCAATTCAATTGAAAGAATTCGCGGACTCTGCAGAGGGATAGAGGCGGACCCTCAGGGTGTAGGTTTCGAGCCAAAAGCCCTCCTATTGTACCCCGTCACCAAAGCGTTTGAAAGCCTCTTGTTGAGAGATAAAGTCATCTCCATCGACGTCATACTCGCGAAAATCCTTTTCGGAACCAAGAAACTCGGCGGAGCTGAGCGAACCGTCCGAATTGGTATCTGTCGCTGCGAACCAGCCAGATTCCGACGTCGGGGCAACAGAAGTTGGGGGAGGCGTGAAGCTAAGCCGCGAGTCGGTTCTGGCGATTTCTAGCCGGACTGCGGTTGGGATTTCACGTGGGGTAAGCAGCTTGTCCTGGTCCTGATCAAGTCCTGGTAAATCCATCGCAAATTTTTTTAACTCCATTTCAGTGACTCGGTTATCGGCGTCGGCGTCGGCAACCTGAAACCAAGCGGTGTCGGCAAGCATCCAACGAGCTAAAACGCGATTGCCGCGTACCGCTGACAGCCACATCCAGGCGCGTTCAAATTCTTCATCGTTGAGTTTACTGTCCTGATCGGCATCGAGCACTTCGAATGCGTTTTCGGCAAGCTGCAATTGAGTTCGAATGAACATCGCGAGTTGTGGGTTGCTGAGCGCAGCGCTAAGTTGGTTACGAATGATGCGTTGGTTGGCGCTCGTGAAACTATCGTTCACTGAAAGGGCGAGCGCGAATGATTTGCTCGACGCTTGACCGGTCAAGTTCAACCGTGAGTTCCAAACAAGATTCGAGGCAAGAGAATCCGCTGGCGTGCGGGTTTGAACTTGGATCTGCGTCTCGCGGCCGTCAGTTTGGAAGAAGGAGATTTTCAAATTTAGGTGCGGCGGGACCGTCGCTACACGCTCAAGCTCCATTTTCGAAAGCTTACCATCGGCGTCGCTGTCGAACTCGGACCACTGGGCATCGGTCCACGCGGGCCAAGTCTTGCGTTCGATAAATCCAAGCAGCGTGTACTTGTTGAGCAGTTCGTTGGCTACGCGAGACGGTTCGTCTTTTGAGTTCACCGTCATAGTCGAGTCTGACATGAGTTGACTCGCCGATGAATTGGTCATTCCGGCTTGTGCCGTCATGCGGTCGGCTTGCAGTTCGGGTGGCGTGAGAACCTGGTCGGCGTTCAAATCGTACCGAGCGACTCTGTTGGCGATGGCAGCAATTTCGGTTTGATCCAGCGAACTGTCTTGGTTCGAATCGAGCTGCTGCCAGGGCGAACCATCGAGCACTGTGCCAGGCGCGTAGCCAATGTTGCTGAACTTGAAGGCTGAGGAACGAGCCAAGCCACGGGAAAAAAATGCGGCGATCTCCGCATCATCGACTTGGTCGTCACCGTTGCGGTTGTACATGTTGATGAGCTGAGCGCGTTGTTGATTGTCAGGCGTTAGATTTCCGAGCCAGCCGGAACGAATGAGCGGATGATCGAGCAATTTTTCCCAGCTCCACGGACGCTCGAGATCCTTCTCAATGTAAGCGATTACTTTTTCGGTGGCTGCAGTGGCGGCTTCATCGAGCGATCGGCCATCGATGTTCACTGAGACATCGACCACTATCGGACCGTTTGCTTCGAGCGCGAGGACGCGCGTGACAGACCATGTTTGTGGAGCCTCGGGTTGTGAAGGCGCGGGTTGTAACGGCTCGGGTTGTAACGGCGCGGGTTGTAACGGCGCGGGTTGTAGCGGCGCGGTGGGTACAAGTTGCGATTGCTCAGCCATCCCTGGACCGGTAGCTGGCACTTTAACTGGTTCAGTTTTAGAGTTGGGTGCTTCCGCAATTTGGGCATCGGAAAACTTAGTGGGAGACTCGCTGGATTGCTGAGGAGCGGTAGTTTGGGCCGTTGCAACTCGCGCAGATGGAACGTCAGGTTTGGCGGCTGATTTAGGTTTGGGGGATGGGCAGCCGCAGCAAAGAAGCAGCGCGACTATCCAACAGCGGGCGGCTAAGAAACGGATCGCAGCACTTAAATCGAACTGATGGGTTGGGTTTATCATCATAGAATCCCGCAGGTGAACGCGAATGCCTCAGCAGTCACTATTGTAGCCGTTTGCGGCCGCGATGAATTCTTTATATTTGCACGCCCAAGCAGGCATTAAAAGAGCACGAGTTAAAATTGCTGTGTGCCGAAGCGATCTCCAGATAAAATCTGCTGCTAAGCAAGTCGACGACAGTCTTTCGGATTAACTGAATCGCAGAAACCGGACGCGAGCGCGTTCCGGCTGATCATTAACCCGAATGACTCAGGCGTACGTGCTTAAAAACAGGAAGGCCGAGGAATCACCCTCGGCCTTCACGTTTTTATTGGTGTTGATACCAGCGACACGAGGCCAGCTAGCTTCAACTTGGGTCGTCAAACACTACGCTGCTGGAGCGGCTGGTGCTGCAGGAGCAGCTGGTGCTGCAGGAGCACTTGGGGCAGCGTCTGGTGTAGGTGTTGCAGGAGCAGATGGTGCTGGTGGAGCTGCTTCTGGAGCAGGGCTTTCCATGATCACACCGCTGTTCATGGTTTGGCTGCAGTTTGAGCAACCGCTGGTTACAACAGCGCCTTCGTACGACACAGCGCTGTTACCGCAGCTGCTGCAACCGCTCGAAACGGCTGGCGATCCACAACCGCCACAGCTTGGTGCTGGTGCAGGTGCACAGCAGCTTGGTGCTGGTGCAGGTGCACAGCAGCTTGGTGCTGGCGCAGGAGCGCAGCAAGTTGGTGCTGGTGCAGGTGCACAGCAAGTTGGTGCTGGCGCTGGAGCGCAGCAAGATGGTGCTGGAGCATAGCAGGTTGGTGCTGGTGCGCAGCAAGTTGGTGCTGGCGCGGCGCAGCTTGCAGCTTTACCGCAACCCTTACCCTTGCCACGTGACTTGCCGAATAGGCCAGCTTCTGCATCCGCAGCGGAAACAACGAACATCGAGCAAGCAACTAGACTCGCAACTAAAAATCGACTCATCTGAACCTCCCTAGAAACTAATTTTCAATCGACCAGAAACGCTGGCCATTCCTCGGCTAAACACTCGCTAGCCGCAACGCGCCTTGAGCGAGTTGAACGATTACGACAAGTTTAGCACCAACACGTTTTGGGAAACTTACGCAATCTAGACGGTTAGATATAAGGTTGGCTCTTGCGGTTGTCAACAGCCTGGAGACTTTTAATCTCCCCTGAAATGATGGGGTTTCTAGCTTGTCCCATTCTCTTCGTTACAACTTGTCGGCTAGCCAAAGATCGCTGCAAATCCCGTAATCGGTTCATTTTCCGGCAAAGTTGATCGCGCGGGAACGCCGAAAGCTAGCAAAGCGACGAGGCGGTTGGGGGAAGTAGATCCAGGGATGAAGTTGCGGATTTTTGGACATGACTCATCGAAGTTTGAAAGATAAACGGGTACTTCTGACTGGTGCTAGCAGCGGCATTGGCTGGTACTTGGCTTCAGAATTGGTTCGAGCTGGCGCTTATGTCGTGGTCACGTCGCGGCGCGAAGATCGACTTCAGCAACTGCGCAAGTCGTTTGGAAACCCTCGTCGCCGATTGATCTCTGTGGCGGGTGATATTGCCGATCCGGCGCATCGTCAGAATTTGATCGACACGGCCGTTCGCGATCTGGGTGGTATCGATCTGATCTTCAACAATGCGGGGATCGGAGCGGTAGGAGCTTTCGAAGATGCTTCGGTCGAAAGGTTGCGACGTATTTTCGAAGTCGATTTCTTCGGCGTAACCGAACTGACGCGATTGGCCTTGCCTCATCTCCACAAAGGGATCAATCCAGCGATATGTATTGTCAGCTCGGTTCTGGCGCACCGGGGCATACCGGGTAAGAGCGAGTACTGTGCAGCCAAATTTGCACTGCGGGGTTGGACTGAGTCGCTGCGATTGGAGTTGAAACCGAAGGGTATCGATGTGGTGACGATTTCACCGAGCACAACGAGCAGCGAGTTCTTCGACTCGCTGCTGGACTCAGATCCGATTGAAAAGTCGGTCAAGTTCGGGGTTCAATCTGCTGAGCGAGTTGCCCACTCCATTCTAGGCGCGGTTCGAAACGGTCGTCGCGAGCTCATTTTGTCTCCGGGCGGCAAAGCGCTCGTGTGGCTCAGTCGGCTTGCGCCGGGTTTGATGGACAAATTGTTGCTTCAATATGCAACCTAAATGGTCGCCTACAACCGCCACTGAGTTATTACTCGAACTGACCAATTTATCTGAACTGTTCGCCTTGCAATTTGTGCAAACTGGCGCGAAGCAGAGGCAGATCGACTGGGAAGTACGAAGCGCTGATGGCGGCAGCTTGGCCGGCTTGGCACAGCGAATAGTGAACGAACTCTTGAGCCGCTTTGGCGTTTGCGTCGGTCTGGCCCATGTCGATCACCACGGTCATCTCGCGGGTCAGTGGATAAATACCGCTCAGTACGGCGTGTTCGTCACTCGGGATAAGATTGCTCCCAGTTTTGAGGCTGAGCGAACGAACCGATGCACCGGAGCTCTTGAGGCCGCAGATGGCGATGCCTAAGGGATCAGCGGTGACGGCCGTTAATGTCTCAGCGTTCGAAATGTGTTTCGAGACCCCGTCTCGCATCGTCGAACCACCGAATACGAAGTCGCGGAGGAAGACTTGCGTGCCGCTGCTCTCACTGCGAGCGATTACGTGAATGGGTTTCGTCGCCCACTCTCCGGTCGCGCCCAGCATGCCCCAGGTGGGCGTGTCTCCTTTGGCGTCCGTTGTAAAGACGGATCGGAGTTGCTCGCCGGTGATCGATTGGACTGGGTTGGATTTGTGAACGAAAACACCGAGTGCTTCGCGGGCGACGACGAACGCCACCGGTTGCTTGAGCCCTTGGGACTTGAGCGCGGTCAATTCATCGTCGCGAACTGGATGGGAAAGCATCGCCACGCAACTGGGGTTCTTCGTCAAGTGTTCGAAGGCTTCGTGCGAGCCCGACGCGGCGATCTCAACATTGGCAGCTTTATGAAACTCTTTAAAACCCGAGGCCCAAATGTGTGCCATGGCATCCATAGCGGTTGAGCCATGAATGACGACGGTCCCAGTTAGTTGTTTTGCATCGGGCTTGGGAGGCAGGTACGGGTCGATCGCTTGCAGCAGCGAGACGACTTCCGAGACGGTGGGTTGCGGTGAGTTCAGTTTCCCCGGAAAGGTAGTTTGTGAGACTGCGTTCTGTGAGACTGCAGGCTGTGAGACTGCAGGCTGAGATCCGGCGCCCTGAGTGGGTTTGCTTTGAGCCTTGGCAAATTGCCCGCCTGCGTTCTGTGCTATGATCGCTGCCGCAGCAACGATTAGAAAGCGACCGGCGAGAACTGAAACCGATTGACTCCAACGAGTCATAGCGCACTCCTTTTGGCGAATGAAATTCATGGCGGCTCGATCAGCCCAAAAGCCAAACTTGTCGGCTTCCCATGCAACGCCCGCATTCTACGCGTTTCGCTCCTCCGACGCGATTCGGATCGCTCGGTTTTCTTAGATCGAATTTTTGGAATGCTAGCTGTGCGTAGTGGATAGCATTGACGTGATCGCATTGAAGGTCGCACAGTTGACGGCTGGATGCTATTCAACGGGCCTGAAGCGCGAACACGTAGGGCTGATAATGATGGCTAAAACTTATGGTTGGTACTGATGGTTGAAGAAGATTGCAAGCTTTCGATTGCTTGGCGAGTGCTAGCGTTCGTATCGGGCGTTGGTGTTTTGGCGGTGTTGCTGACTGCGCGGAGTTTGGAGCCGTCAAGCGATGGGTTCGGTACCCACCAGCAATTGGGATTGCCCCCTTGTACGTCGATTGTTTTGTTTGGGATTAAGTGTCCATCGTGCGGCATGACCACCTCTTGGAGTCTGGCGACTAGAGGTCGTTTTGTTGAAGCGGCCGGCGTCAATGCAGGTGGTTTGCTGCTGGCCATTATCGCTATGGCGTATTTGCCGGCGAGCTGCTATTTCAGTTGGCGGGGTCGAAGTACGCGCGGCAGTTGGTTCTCAATGGCCTTGGGTGTGTCGATTCTAACTTCGCTGGCGGTCGCCGTGGTTCAATGGCTGTGGCGCTTAAACACTTAGCACGAATGCAAGGAACGCAAGGATGCGCAGTCGGACACTCGGGAGCTTGATCACCATCGGGCTGGTGAGTCTCTTTTTGATTAGTTCACCGGGCTGTGTGCGTTTGGCAGCCAACCTTGTGAACGCGATTCAAGGGAATGAAACGCCAGCGGAGTACAACGGGTTCGAAAAGAAACGTGTGGCGATCGTGTGCGCGACCGACAAAGGTCTAAGCTCCGATGCCAGCGCAGCGCTTTTGACCGGTTATGTGCACATGCTGCTCAATAAGAACGTCAAGGACATCGAGCTGGTCCGAGCCGAAGAGGTCGAGCGCTGGTTGGATGCTCACGGAACGATTGAGAGCGATTATGTTCAGATCGGTAAGGGTGTTAAAGCGGATCAGGTTCTCGCGATCGATCTCGCGGGAATGAAAATCAAAGATGGGGCAACCTTGTACCGTGGCCAATGCGACATCACTGTCACAGTGTTTGATATCGCAGACAGCGGTGCCATTGTTTTCAAAAAGCAATTTCCTGAATTTTCCTTCCCGAAAATGGGTGGACCTACGACTTCGGACACGACCGATGCCAAGTTTCGCAATCTGTTCTTGACCGTGGTGGCATCCAAAGTCTCTGGTTTATTCTATCCGGTCGATCCCACAGCCGAGTACGCCCTCGATGCAACAGCGAACAGTTTTTAGTTGGGTCGCCAGAAGAAGCTAAGCCGCCCAACGCTCACAACTTAGTCGCCGACTTGCGTGTCGCTCACGCCACGGTGACAAACTGCATGGTTGTTTCCACTTAACAGAACTTAAGATGAAGAAATTTCGTTTAGCGATCTACGATTCTCTGCACCACTGGCCGTTGCTGGTCCTAGCAACGATCTGCTCTCTCGGAGTAGCAACGCTGTGGAGCGCGAACATCGGGGCAATGTATCCGGTAATCGAAATGACCCTGCAGGGCAATTCGACTCAGAAGCAGCTGGCCAAGGCAGTTGCTGAGACCGAAGCACACATCGTTGAATTGCAGGTCGCTCGCGACCAAGTCAAAACCAGTTTGGATGAGCCACAGGTTGACTTAGAAGCCGCTCGCACGCTGCTTGCCAATCTCGAATCAGAAATAAGCGAGCAAACCGACACGCTCGATGGGCAGCAGTGGCGGTTGCAAATGGCCGAGCAGTACTTGCCGAGCGATCCGTTTAAGACGATCTGCTGGATCATGGTGATCATGTTGGTTAGCACCGTGCTGCGTCATTTGCTGCTGCTGGCTAACGATTTATTGATTGGCAAAGTCTCCACGACGATTGCGAGGACGATGCGCCAGCGAGTGTTCGACCAAGCGCTGTCTTACGATCGCAAAACTTACCAAACCTATGGCACCAGCGGATTGTTGGCCGGAATTACGAACACGTCCGATGCGTTGACCACTGGCTTGATCGCCTTCTTTGGTTTAGCCATTCGCGAACCGCTACGGATTGTTGCGTGCTTGATTGGTGCGGCGCTTATTTACTGGCGATTGCTGTTCTTGAGTGCGCTGCTAGCCCCATTGCTAGTGGTCGTTGTTTATTGGTTCAACGGTCGCGTTCGCGGTATTGCGCGGGCGATGCTCAGCAAATATGGTGGATTCCACGAAGTGATTCTCGAAGCGTTAAGTAACGTATTCACCGTGCAGGCTTACACCATGGAGAATGAGGAACGAAAACGCTTTGCAGCCTGTACCAAAGACATGCAGCGATGCAGCATGCGCATGATTCTGTACACAGGGTTGAGCAAACCGCTCACCGAGTTGATTGGTGTGGGAATGATCGCTGTAACCGTTTGTGCGGGTGCCTACTTGATCGTGAACAAAGAGACGCACCTGGGGTTTTTGCGGATATGCGATGAACCGATGACCGCTTCGCGGCTGATGATCTTCTTCGCCATGCTCATCGGTGCCAGCGATCCGCTGCGGAAAATGTCGGGCGTCATGACGTCGATCTATTCGGGTTCGATGGCAGCAGAAAGTCTTTACCGGATGCTCGAAACACCCAAGGTTCTCACTGAACCCGCTGAGCCTGTGGTGGTTCCCGCACCGCACAAGTCAATTTCAGTGCGCGATGTCACTTTTTCTTACAACCCAGGCAACCCCGTTCTCAAACAAGCGAACTTGGAAATCCCCTACGGACGAACCGTGGCTATCATTGGCGCGAACGGCAGTGGCAAGTCGACACTGATCCAGCTGCTTTGCCGTTTCTACGACCCGGTGGCAGGGAGTATCGAGATGGACGGAGTGGACTTTAAGCAAATGTCTATTCTGTCGCTGAGAAAAAGAATTGCGCTGGTAAGTCAGCAAACGGAGCTGTTCAATCGCTCAGTGCTGGAGAACATTCGCTACGGAGCGCCAGAGAGTACTTACGAAGAAGTCGTCGAAGCCTCGAAGCTCGCCTTTGCTCATGAGTTCATCGAAGGTTCGCTGGAAAATGGTTATGACACAGTTGTTGGGCAGTCGGGTCAAAAGCTAAGTGGTGGCCAGCGTCAGCGGCTCGCAATGGCTCGAGCCATCTTGCGCAAGCCCGAAATTCTCATCCTTGACGAATCTACCAGCCAAATCGATATGGCCAGCGAGTTACAGATTCGTCAGTCGCTCTCTGAACTCAAACGCCAGTGTACGATCATCATCATTGCGCACCGTGAAGCGTTGATCGCCTTAGCGGATGACGTCTACGAAGTTCGCAGCGGAGTGCTGCATCGCGTCGATCATCATCTGCGTGCCGCCGGATAGTCAGCACGGCGATTCAATAGAATTTTGCTCATCATAAAAACTCGACCTTGACAAACTCTGTGACGTATAATTAGGGTGGAATGAGGTGGTAGGGTAATCGACTCTTTTCGGGAGGATTGCCAAATGAATTTTGATGACACAGATTGCACTCTGGATCGGTTCTTCACGGGTCTCAGCGAGCACGTTTTTCATTCGCAGTTAGGTGTGGTCGACACGCAAATTGTCGATTACATCAGCGGGCTGCTCGTTCGTTTTTCTCGTTTCGATGCGATGAACCGGGTGCGGCAGCTGAACGGTCAGCCGGCGGTCGAAGTGGTCGTCATGGTCGCCGAGGCCGAGATGCGCGTCGGTGAGGCGCGCCGCGAAGTGCATCGTCACATAGGCGATTACACCTTATTCTGGACCGGTGTTTATCCGGAAGCTCTTCGCGATATGAAAGCGCCCGATAAGAAGGATCAGTTCGTCAGCTACTGCGCGCAAGGCAAACGAGCGTATCGAATTGCGAGCTCCATTCGTTGCGAACAGACGAAGGCTCCCAACGACTTGCTTCAACGGCTGAGCGACCAGTTCGAAATGTGCGCTTATGGGCTCCGCGAAATTCGCCGCGAATGGGAACGCCGCGACGGCGACGGTGATAGCGCGGTTCCATTTCTATTGATCTGATCTGCATTCTCAGCTTCGGGCAATTTGATCCGAATCGCAACTGTGTTTCTGGGCGGCTTAAGATCCGTTTTCTG
>JANPLP010000748.1:0-6140 GCA_031426595.1 Planctomycetia bacterium
CATCATCGACGACATGGCTCAGCGAGCTCGCCAAGTTCTAGCAGAGCGTAAGCAAGCGCTCGAAAACATCACTCGAAAACTGATCGAAGTTGAAGTGATCGATAACTCGGAACTTAGCCGCTTGGTCGATGAAACGCTGCCGGGACCACGAGTCGTCCCCGGAACTCAAATCGCCGCGCGAAACAATCCTATTATCTCAAAACCTGACGAAGAACGGCCTACCATCACGGGCGAAGCCGCAGGTTAGCGGACGAACGAGATCTGTCACTGTTCAAATGCTGGCATAGGCGTAAACTTCCCGAGCGAAATCCGAAATCCAGCCAAAACGCGCGGGCTACCGTACCGACGCGTTTATCCCCGACTTCTCAAAATCCCTGGACTGTGCTACCAAAACTTCACGGATTCAGGTAAACCGGTATCTTGATCGCCGACACAAACCAAACGGCGGGCAGCAAATCCCATCAGCTGCTAAACCTCTCCTAATTACCTCTCCTAACCAATAGAGCACAGGAACCCATCGGATGGCACGAGGAAAGACTTACGATAACGCCGCTCGAGCGATTGGCGACACACCCATGATTCGCATCAACCGGTTGGTTCCCGCAGGCGGGGCGACAGTATTCGCAAAGTGCGAGTTCTTTCAACCTCTTAATAGTGTCAAGGATCGCATCGGCGTTTCCATGATCGAAGCGGGCGAGCGTGACGGCAAAATCAACTCAGACACGCATATCATTGAACCAACCAGCGGCAACACTGGCATTGCGTTAGCATTCGTATGCGCGGCCAAGGGATACCGCTTAACGCTGACGATGCCCGAGTCTATGTCCGTCGAACGACGCGCGCTGCTGCGCGGCATGGGTGCTAATTTAGTACTCACACCGGCCGCCGAAGGGATGCGGGGTGCGATTGCCAAGGCCTACGATATGGTGCAGGCCGATTCCACTGGGTTTATGCCTCAGCAGTTTGAGAACCCAGCCAACCCAGCAGTTCACGAAGCGACGACAGGCCCAGAGATTTGGGAAGATAGCGGTCATAATATTGACGCCATCATCGCAGGGGTTGGGACTGGCGGAACGATCTCGGGCGTCGCTCGCTACATCAAAAAGTTGAATCCGAATTTCAAAGCGATTGCGGTCGAACCCAAGCACAGTCCAGTTATCAGTGGTGGACAACCCGGTAAGCATCGCATCCAAGGAATTGGCGCAGGTTTCGTCCCCAAGAATCTGGATACCTCAATTGTCGATGAAGTGATTGCAGTGGACGATGAAGATGCCTTTGAATGGGGCAAGCGATTAGCAAAGCATGAGGGGATTGTGGCTGGTATCAGCAGTGGCGCGAACATGTGGGCAGCGGCTCAAGTTGCCGCGCGGCCGGAGTTCAAAGGTAAGCGAATCGTGACGATCATGTGCAGCTTGGGTGAACGCTACTTGTCGACGCCGCTGTTCGGCGATCTCGGCACTTAATTTATATGGAACCTGCTACCTAGAAAGCGCTTGACTCGTTTCAAACTCATGACAAACGGGTCAAGCAGGCGCAGGTTTTTTAACTGAGCCGCGGTCTACCGATTACCAAGGATGGATAATTATGGCGAACGAACAACTGGTGCTTGGCATCGACCCAGCACTCGGAACGACGGGCTACGGCGTCGTTCGCTGCGGCGTAAACGCAGTGACGCTTGTCGATGCAGGTTTCATTCGCTGCAGTAGAAACGACACGCTTGAACGGCGACTCGATGAACTGCATCGTGGGATCAGCGAGATCATTGCGGAGCATAAACCCCAATGCTTGGCGATCGAAGAAATCTACTCGCACTACGACCGTCCCGCCACGGCGATCCTCATGGGTCACGCACGAGGAGTTATCCTTTTGGCCGCAGCCCAGGCTGGTCTGGAGGTCAGTTCCTATGCGGCGACCAAGGTCAAGAAGACGCTGACCAGCAACGGTCGAGCCTCAAAGAGTCAGATACAGTTCGCGGTCAAGCATCAGTTGAACTTGCCCAGCCTACCTGAGCCAGCGGACGTGGCCGACGCGCTCGCAATCGCTATTTGCCATTACCACAGCACGCAGGGCCCCGCCCGGTTATTCAACCGCAACGTCAGCTAGTCTCAATCTGCAGTCCCAAAATAAGAACACCCCGCAACATGATCACCAAAATTAGCGGCAAGCTTGTCGCGCTCGAAGACGAAGTCGCCACACTCTCCATTCCGCCGATGGAATACGAAGTCCTCATTGCTGAGTATGCACGGCGTCATTTACAAAGCTCGCTCGGCAAAGAAGTCAGTTTCCATACTATTCACTACATCGATGGCAACGCATCCACCGGCGGGCGGCTCACGCCGCGTCTAGTGGGATTTCTCAGCACACCAGAACGTGACTTCTTTGAACTTTTCTGCTCCGTCGATGGTGTTGGAGTTAAGAAAGCGCTTCGCGCGATGACTCAACCTGTTCAAGACACGGCCATCATGATCGAGCAGCAGGATGCTAAAGCACTTTCGGGTCTGCCGGGCGTTGGCCCAGCGACAGCGGAGCGGATCATTGCCAAGCTGCGTCGCAAGATGCCTAAATTCGCGCTCATGGTTCGCCGCGAAACGCCGGTCGGCAAGGAACAAGTCGAGGGAGTCGTGGAAGATACCTACCGCGCATTGGTCGCCCTCGGACACGCTGAGTCCGACGCGCGCCGTTTGATCGAGCAAGCTCTCGCCACGGGCGCAAAGTTCAAGGATACCGAAAGCCTGATTCAAGCTATCTACAAAAAGCAGTTCGGTTGAGGTCAACCTCGCCAGCCATCCATAATAGTCGCTTCAAGTCGCAGACTGCCCGTCGGCGCTGGGCAGCGACTTGATGGCTGTAGTCTGGCTCTCGGACATCTGCTCGTATTCTTCATACAAAACCGACGGACAGACTTCGATATTCTCGCACTGCTTGCAGACGATGTGAATCAAGTCGGTACTCGACAACTGAATTTGCGAATCGCGACAGAGTTGATACAGTTGTTGTAAGTGGGTGCAGGTCATGAGTCGGTCCTTATTGGTTTGATGGTCGACATTGATCAATTGAGTAAGTGCCCCGTTTGCATCATACCGAGTTATGCCAAAAACGAAATCGAGCGATGAGTCCTCAATCGACAAAAGCGAACTCATTTGTGTTCATCAGCACTCGGCACAACTCCGCTAGCGAATGAGCTTGAAGAAAATTCTCTGCAGCAGTAGCCTCTGCTTTGCTTGGCGTTCGCAATAGAGCGTGTTGGAAAGCGGCATTGACTTGCTGAGCCGCATTCGAATTCAGACTTATCATAAACTTGGCTAAAGCCACTGAAGCGTGCTCGACTTGCGAACCATTTAGCAGCGTGAGCGCTTGAGGTGCTACTAACGACGATTCCCGCCTGGCGCACGATACGGAGTTATCGGGCAAATCAAAAGTCTCCATAAAGGGAACTCGAATGGTTCGCTTCTGGACTAAGAAAAGACTGCGCACCGATTGATCGTCTTCCGGGGAGGGATACCAACCTTTCGTTTTGGTGGCGTTGTCATCCAAGAAAGCTGGATTGGCTTGCAAAATCTCTGCAGGAATCTCCGGCCACACAGGCGGCCCGCCAATGCGATTGTCAAGCAATCCGCTTGCAAGCAGAACTCGATCACGGAGAACCTCGGCTTCTAAGCGACGCAATTTGGTGCGCAGCGTCATGGGCCATTCTGCGTTGACCGTGTCAGCCGTTCCACTTACTGTGGCCTGGCGGTACACGCGGCTGGTAACAATCAGTCGCTGCACATGTTTAATCGACCATCCCGAATCCATCAGTTCACTTGCCAACCAATCGAGCAATTCGAGATTGGACGGCTGAGCACCTGTAACACCCAGGTCGTTGGGAGTAGCCACCAGCCCCTCGCCAAAGTGAGCTTGCCAAAGCCGATTTACGAGCACGCGCGCGGTCCACGGATTTCTCCGCGACACGATCCACTCTGCCAGCGCTAAGCGGCGGCCGGTAGTCCCTTCGGAAGGCGGCGCGATGGATGCTTCCGACGGTTCAAGCACCGATGGAAAGCCGGCTTCAACACGTTCGCGCGGTGTCTTATGGTCGCCTTGAAAAAGCACATAGGTCGCTGGAACGTCACTCGCCTTGTCTCGCATCAGCAGCCCATGTGTGAACGCAAGCTTTTGCTTCTCAAGCGTTCCTTTCTGCGAAACAAGCGCGCTTACTTGCAGCTTCTCAGATTCGTCGAGCGACTTTTTTACGTCCGCTTCGGATACGTTTACCGTTGCACTTGACGATTGCAATCGCTCTTTAGCTCGCTTGTGAATCGCTGCAGTCTGTTCATCGAGCGCTGCAATTTGTCGATCAAGCTCAGCGTTATGTTGCTCAATCTCCTTTCGCCGCTCAGGCAAATCTATGGGCCGATCATCAGCAAACTCGACTGCAGAAAAAAAGGCTCGCAAGCGATAATGATCGGCTTGTGACAGCGGATCTGTTTTGTGATCGTGGCATCGGCAACAACTGAGCGTTAATCCCATGAACGCGCTGCCCGTGGTTTCAGTCAGATCTGCGAGCAGCTCCGCGCGACTGCGATCCTGTTCATTAAACAGCGATGAGGAGTTATCCTGCGGCCCCACTCGCAAGTAACCAGTCGCAATCAAACGCTGTCGCTCATCCTCGCTTTGCGGCATGCCTCCAACCAATTCATCGCCAGCCAACTGTTCCAAAGTGAATTGATCGAACGGCAAGTCCCGATTCCAAGCGTCAATCACATAGTCGCGATACTTCCACGCATGAGGCCGAAATTCATCCCAATCGAAACCGTTGCTGTCGCTGTACCGCACGACATCTAGCCACAACCGAGCCCAGCGCACACCGTAACTGGGTTCACTCAGCAAGCGTTCCACCCACCGCTCGTAAGTCTGCGGATGAGAGCTGTCCAAGAATGCATCAAGCTCAGCATAAGTCGGCGGCAAGCCTGTCAAGTCGATCGCAGAGCGCATCGCGAGCGTCCGTTGCTCCGCTTCCGGAGCTAACTCAAATCGCGATTGTTGATCCCACTTCGCCAAAACAAAATTATCGATCGGATTCACCGGCCACGCCGGTCGGCTCACCTGTGGAATCGCGGGTCGCTCGATTGGGCGTAACGACCATAGGTCCAGTCGTTCGCCTCCATACAATTTGCGAATGGGATTGTGCGTATCTTCCCACGCATTACCAGTCGCAGCAGCCAGCCTATGGTCCAACGGTAGAGCTGTCGGCCACTTGGCACCCCCTGCAATCCACTGTTCGAGAGTTTCTATCTCGGACGTGTTCAGTGGGAACTTTGGAGGCATTCGCGTTTCTTCGTCTGGATCACGAACACTTCGGATGATCAACGACTCGCGCGGCTTACCCGGCGTCACAGCAGTCCCATGGTCCCCACCTTGCAGCATCTGTTCGAGCGCATCAAGCCGCAGATTACCCTCTGCCTTCTCGGTTCCATGGCAAGTGACACACTTCGCGTTAAGAATCGCAATAGCATGCTTCGCATTCAGCTCCGCATCGTTTGACTGCACATCATCGGTCGCCCACGCATCGCGTAGGAGCACCCCCATAATCATCAAACTGATCACCAACGCGTGAACCGCTTTACGATGACAAGTTATGAATTGAGGCATCGAAGGCATACCTTGAGATGGCGGGAGGCTACGCAGCAAGAGTCCGAATCAGGCAGGGAGTACCAGTTTAACCCGCCAATCGACTGTTATGCAAAAGTATCGCTAAAAGAGGTTTCGAAAGAGTTAGTTTCAACAAGCGATCCGCGAGCAACCCGGTTACTTGCTTTCACTCGACGCACTCAAATCCACAATTGTCTAGCTCAGGCCGAGCGTTACCACGCAGGCTTTAGGTATATTCGTTGCATTTCACTTCCTATCCAGATCGGGCGTGCAATGGCAATTGGAATAAAACCGACAGTGGATTTTGCCTTCAAGAAAGTTTTTGGTACACCCAAGAACTCGCTCGCGTTGATGGGCCTGCTCAACGCGATCCTCGAGTTCGAGCACCCCATCGAGTCGGTCGAAGTACTCAATCCCTTTTCTTACCAAGAGTTTGCAGAAAACAAATTGATCGTGCTAGATGTCCGATGCAGAGATACTGAGGGGCGGTGGTTAAACGTAGAAATGCA
>JANPLP010000749.1:0-2822 GCA_031426595.1 Planctomycetia bacterium
CTGGGATCTAGCATCTCGTAGCCTGGCGCGGCGCCCTGCGTGTAGGAAGCAGGTTTAACGGGCGCCTTGCGTTGCAGCGCTTGTCCCGCCGGCTTGCTCGGAACTCCCGTTTGGCCATGAACTTTGCCAGCACTTACAAGGAGAGCTAGCCCCACAGTCAGCCAGTGCAATTTACCACTGAGCATTCTCATTGATTCCTCTCCAGCGGCTCGTCAGTCCGTGTGTCAGCGATGCCAGCGGGGATCGTTGGCAAAGTTGCCACATGGACCGCGCAAGGCATACAGTCGGTAAGACCCGAAAACTCGTTACAGACGTGCTTATCGGCAGCTATTGGCCGAAAAGTTTGCCGGAAGCGGAATAATCCGCACGATCGTCCCAAATGGCACGCAAAAAACACCTCCTGATGTCAAGACAGGAATTTCAGGTTCAGTTTGCGGGCACACTAGCCTTGATTGCTGGCAATCACTTTACCAGTCTTAACTATTTGCAAGCTTCATATGCAGACCAAATCAAAGCTTGTAAGCCAACAAACAAGGAAGACTCGAAAGCCTAACGGCTTCCGCTACGAAGCCGTAGCGGAACGCGTTAGCGTTTCGAACGCCCACATTTTTGATTTTCATTTGACATCTCAGGAAGACTCGAAAGCCTAACGGCTTCCGCTACGAAGCCGTAGCGGAACGCGTTAGCGTTTCGAACGCGTAGCCAACAAACAAGCCACTGACGCCGCACTGCCGTGCACACGAACTGCTCTGCAAAAAGCACTTGCCCGAGGAGCAACGCTACGTTGCGGGGCCAGCCTGCTCGCGCATGATTTTGCAGAATCGGTGTGAATCGAACGGCTTAGGAATCAGCTCTTTCACACCAGCCTCGCGAGCCTTCGCCCGCAAGTCGTCATCAATAAAACCGGAAGAAACCACGACCGGCAAATCATGTCGAATCTCACGCACTCTCCGCGCGACATCCAACCCCGAAAGACCCGGCATGTTGTAATCGGTCACTACCACGTCGTAGTCCGAGGGCTGGATACGAATTGCTTCCAATGCGGCGTCCTGATCCGAGAACGCACACACAGTGAAACCGTGAACTGTCAGCAGATTGCGAAGCGAATCCAAAACTGACTTGTCATCGTCGACAAAAAGGATGCGACACCCTTTATTCGACTGATGCTGGTCACTCACCGACTCGGAGGTGTCAGGCTGTGTCAGGTCTTGCGGTCGTTCGCCGTAGGGCACTTTCGCGGCGGGTAGATAAACGGTGAACGTCGCACCCTGGCCAAGCACACTTTCGACCGCAATCTCACCCCCATGGGTCCGCACGATTCCATGCACTACAGCCAATCCGAGGCCGGTGCCTTTATTGGTTGGTTTGGTTGTAAAGAAAGGTTCAAAAATTCGACACATGATTTGCGGCTCGATGCCGATCCCGTCATCGCAAATCGTCAACCGAACCACCTGATCCCATTGCTTCCAGTGGTTCGCCTGCAGGCCTAAGCTGGGCATATCCGATAGGTAGTTAAGTTGAAAACTGTCCAGTCGGATGTGCACATGGCCCGAGCCAGCGTTCATGGCATGCATCGCATTGGAAGCGATGTTAATTACCACCTGCTCAATCTGATTAGGGTCAGCAAACACATGGGGCACCGACGCGTCGCATTCAACTGTCAGGCTGATACGCGCTGGGAACGTAGCCCGTAGCAATCGAGCCGCCTCGTCGATAACGGGCCCTAGATCGAGCAGTCGGCGGTCAGTGGGCTGCCGCCGACTAAAGGAAAGTATCTGACTCACTAGATCTCGCGCACGCTCCGCTGCCTTTTGAATCTCTGCGATGTAGCCGGAAGCTTCGTTGGTTGCACTATGGATGTAGTGGCTGGCAAGTTCGCTATTGGCCAGAATCGCGGCAAGAAAATTGTTGAAGTCGTGCGCTATGCCACCAGCCAAAGTTCCGATGGCTTCCATCTTCTGGGACTCGCGCAATTGAGCTTCCAAGGACGCATGGGCTTCCTCAATTCGCTTGCGTTCCGACACGTCAATGAAAACAATCCGTGCAACCAAATTGTCATCGGTAATCGATTCCGCAGTTCCCGACGCCTGTACCCAAAGCGAATTGCTATCAGCCATGCGAACTCGGAATTCGCAAGACTGCGGCTCGCGCGTTTCCGTCAAAAGTTTGCGAAAGAAGTAGAACGTGTCCTGATCCGTATCGACGATGAATTGCGTTAACGGTTGGTTCAACATCACCTGTTGAGGGTTGCCCAGCCAATCGCAAAACGTGCGGTTGACTTCCAAGATGTGCCCAGTCGAATCGACGAGCAAATAGCCCACTGGAGCCGAATTGAACAGATCGTGATAGCGAGCGCGAGACAGTTGCAGATCCAGCTGCGTTTTCCGCAGTTCGTCATTTTGCATCTCCAATTCGATTTGATGCACATGCAGCTCATGCAGCGTTTGCTGGAAGTCAATGCAACTCGAATCATGCTCCACGGCTCCGTTGGAGGCAATCGTTTCTTTGTAAGCGGCCTCGGCGCGACGACGCAAGTCCGCCTCTGCTGAGAAATTAGTTCCTTCTTCTGGCAGTTCGAATACTTCCGACATCAGCTAGACTCCTACAACTCGTTCAGTCGTCGAAATTGCATAGACCGCGCCGGTTTCGTCGACCAAAGGCGTGGCCGTAACCCAGACTTCAATCGTCGTTCCCGCTTTGGTCAATCGTCGCACAAGCTGAGGTTCCAAAGCGTTGGCTTTGCTAAGATTCGCAAGATCGGCCAAACACTCGGGGCGACGATCTTCTGGAATTCTGTCGAACAGATACATCCCTAGCGCTTC
>JANPLP010000750.1:0-3282 GCA_031426595.1 Planctomycetia bacterium
AGACGAGATCGGGCGCGCCGAGTTCCTCGAGCCGCTGAAGTGCTTCGATGCCATTGCCGGCTTCCGAAACTTCAAAACCAAGTTGCTTCATGATTTCACCAATGATGCGGCGAATGGCGCGGGAATCATCGACTACTAGAACACGCATGGGTGCGATCCTTTTCTTTATGCTATGCGAATAATACTGGTTCACTTGATGTCGTGAGTTCTTGCGATCAAGTGTTGGCGTACTAAAACTCAGCGGAGTCGTTACGCGCTAATGCGTTAGGTGGTCAGCAAGTGGTGCCGAGTGCGGCAAGCCGGTCGACATCGGCCAAGCGGTCGTAGCTCCGGGGTAGCGTTCTAGCAATGAGCAATCGAGCACGTCCAACTGCGGTTGTCCTGCATTCAATTGATGTGTTCTCAGAGCTAGGTGAAACGCTGGGTCCCCACCGACCGCTTCCTTAACGTGGGATATTTTTACTGGTTCTGCGCGAAACTTGAATAAAAATGCGGTGCTGACCAAGCAACAAAATATATTGATACTGACGATTGGATAGCTTGCGCGGTCTATTCCATAAAGGCATGCGAGCGTTACGACCAAATTTCCCCAAAGGTAAATCGCAAATCTTGACTGGACCTTACGTGACATGATGCGGGTACCGTCAAGATACTTCAGCCATCCGCCTAGAAAGGGAATTCGGTGCAGATGAAATTGCAGGCCGGGTCGACTTTGAGTTAGGAAGTAAGACGACGCGAGAAGCGTCGCAATTGGCGAAACCAGCGGAACCAAAATAGAGGCGAGCCCTATCACGGTCAGCAAGATGCCGAGCGTCAGGTTGAATGCAAAATGCGTGTAAGCGGAAGCAAGCGAAAGTATGTAAGCCAGCCAATTCCACAGCGGATGCGGATCATCGCAAGTTGAGAAATGCGGACGATTGCGTTTCGTTTCGTGCACATTCCATCTAAGTACACTGGGGGCGCCCATAGTTGATCATCTCCAGGTACGTTGAAATGCGTTGGACCGCAAAAGTTAAAATCTCGGGGGACCTAAAATTCCAGCATTGCGGCTTAGTTGCCAATGTTTTGCAACAGGTCAGGCTTAATGCATCGTTCCGAGAGAAGCTTGCTTCATTCAGGGACTTCGCGTGGTGGGCTGCGGTTCGCAACCGCTCCCAAATTACAAATCAGGAGCGGTTGCTTAGTCGACTAATTTGCTGCTATGCAGACTGATAGCTGCCTGTAAAGTTGTTCGAGGAACGGAATGGTGCACCGAGAGTGTTTTTCTTGCTGGTCAAATCATCCTTCTGAAACTTAAACTGACTGACAAGCTGTTGTAACTCGGCGGCCATGCGACTCAATTCCCCGGCGGCTTGCTGGGTGTTGTTGGCCCCCTGCGATGTGCTTTGCGCGGCGGATGCGACAGCGGTAATATTCTGAGCGATCTCACCTGAACCCTTGGCCGCTTCACCGACGTTGCGTCCCATTTCATTAGCAGTCGCTGTCTGTTCTTCAACTGCGCTAGCGATCGTAGTCGAGATGTCATTGATTTGATTGATGACTTCACTAATCTGGCGAATCGCTTCAACTGCACCTTGCGTGTCGGTTTGAATCGTTTCGATTTTCATACTGATGTCTTCGGTAGCCTTGGCGGTTTCCTTAGCGAGTTCTTTGACTTCGTTTGCAACTACCGCGAAACCCTTTCCTGCTTCGCCTGCCCGGGCCGCTTCAATGGTAGCGTTGAGTGCCAGCAGATTGGTCTGTTCCGCAATCGAAGTAATCACTTTGACGACCTTACCAATTTCGGCACTGCTTTCGCCAAGTTTGGAGATGGTTATGTTAGTCGTGGTTGCGACGGCAACCGCTTGCTGCGACACCTTGGCAGCATCGGAAGCATTCTTAGCGATTTCACGAATCGCAGCGTTCATTTCGTCAACGCCGGTCGTCACAGTATGAACGTTTTGGCTTACCTGCTCGGAAGCGGCCGAAACGATCATGGCTTGCGATGAGGTCTCGTCGGCATTAGCGCTCATCTGCGAGCTGACAGCGGAAAGTTCTTCTGAGGCTCCAGCCAGTGCGGTGGCGTTCTCAGAGATCGATGCGACACTCGCACGTAGGTCTGTGAGGAAACGATCGAGTGCAGCGGCCATTTCGCCGATGGCGTCGTCACCTTGAACGGTGATCTCTTGGGTCAAATCGCCGCGCGAGGCAGCATTCACAACGCTAAGTATGTTTTCAACTTTTCCACGAAGTATTTCAGCCGCTTGTCGTTCGCGCTCACTATTTTCGGCGATACGACTTGCTTCGCGAATCACTTGATCGCGCTGCTGAACCAGCATATCGCCCATCTGATTAATTGCTTGGCCGAGCTTGCCGAACTCATCTTGATTTGTCGAATCAATTTTGCGAGTGAAATCGCCGCCGGCAATGGCTTGCACCACATCGATGGTTTTGGTTACTTTTTGATTTATCATGCGACCGAGGATAAGTGTTACTGAGCCCACAGCGATGACGACTAAGGTGAGCGCGCTAACTTGCCAAATCGAGCGGGAGGCGATCAGCGTAGCAGTATCAGCTTCGACCACGCCGGCACTTTTGGCAGCATCGTCAGCCAATTCATAAATGGTCTTTTGATGTTCAAGGAATTTCGGATGCAAACTTGACGAGATCAACTCCGAGGCTTGGTCCTTATCTCCAGTACGAAGCAAAGGAATGAATTTATTCTCGACTAAGAGGAAGAACTCTTCGGCTGGCTTTCGCGAGTCGACGAGGAATTTGGTCTTCATGTCGCTTTCCGGCAGTGCTTTGGTCCACACTTCGTGACGTGCGAAATAGTCAGTTTTTAGCTTCTGGAATTGCGAGATTGCCGATTCCAGTTCTTCGGGTGTGTCGGTATCTGACATCAGATGGCAGGCGAGGTAGCTCTCAACGATATAGGCTGGCGGAGGTAGGATGTCCGCTAGCAGATCTTTATACTGCACGATAGTTGTGTAGCTTGGCCCATTTACTTTGACGCTGCACAGAGTTGCATAAGCGTAGGCGCCAAAGGCGATAATGGAACAGCAGCAGAACGCTGCTAAGGCTCGCAATTTGGCTTGAAGGGTGTAGTTTGAAAACTTAAACATGGTTGACCTCGTGAGATGAGTAAAGGTTGTATGACGGTGCGGTGACTTAGCCTATTCGGCCGGAGTCAGTTGAACTGTTTCAGTCGTGTTCAGAACTAGCAGAAGTTTGCCATCGAGCTTGTAGGCTCCTTGGACTAAATCGCGTGATGGTCCGCGAAGCGTGTCAGGCGGCGATTCA
>JANPLP010000751.1:0-5511 GCA_031426595.1 Planctomycetia bacterium
AGAACGATTTGGGAGATTCACATAGCTTCGACCCAACCCGACGCGCTCACCATAGATACACGGAAAATCTGTCTCACCACTGATGCGCGTGCGGTATCCGCAATTCAGCGTGTGATACCAAATGTTCATTTCCCAAATCACCGGAGTATCCACTGCGCTGATAAAATCACACGCGTCATGTACCACCGCTACGATGAATTCGTTCGCACCGATGCCATCGAAAGGGGGCATCGCGTAATCCGGCAGGCGATCCGCGGCGCGGCCACTGCGATCTTTGCCGCCACCCCAAGTGTTCGGCAATGCGCCTCGGGATCCATCCGGCAAGTAATCCGGCAGCGCCAGCCCCCAACCGCTGTGACTGTAACCGACCACTCCCCCCTGCTGCTTGCCCCACTTCAGTACAGGCACAGTCCACGTTGGCCATTCTTCAATCGACTTCGTACCCGGGAAATCATCCTCACTCAAGTTAATCAGGCACAGATGTCCAGCATGAGACGAGGGAAAACCGCTTACTTCGACATCGTAACGCATCAAGTTCCCAGGCTTTGAAAGTGCCGAGACTTTGCCATCGAAAAACTGCTTTTGAAAGTACCAGCATGGGCCCCAACTTAAGACGCAGCCGACGTTCACATCCTCGCCGATCAAATGACGCATCATATCTTCCGGCTTCACGCCTTCGGTTGGATTCTCGTAGTGCGCGCAACCGGCAGCATGAACGTGATGATCACCCGAAAACCATCCCAACTCAGCCATATGAATCCAGCGTTTTAGCTCGATATTAAGCGGCTCTGGTTTAGTGTCAGCGATGACTTCGATCTCATGCGCTTGTTCGAGGTATTCTGGACCGCGATAAGCTGAAATGCGGTAGCGGCCGGGGGCAAGTTCAAGCGTTTCACCATCGACGCGATACACTTGTTCATGAAAAAAGAAATCCGGAGCCAGCCGTCGCGACGGGTTCGGATACACCCGACCTTGATAGTCGCGCACCAGTAAACTGCAAACTGTCGGTCGACCATCATGGTCACGAATCGATAGGGGCACGTTGAGCGATGGACGGCATTGAAACAAAATTGGGATCTCACTGCGAAAACCTAGATCCTGCGTTCCCTGACCAACGTGCATCGACAAGGTCGCTTCCCGCGGCCCTGCGTCGCGACTGTAGAGTTGCAAGAGGCGATATTCGACCGCCAATCCAGACAGTGTCGCAGTCAGCGGTTGCGAAGTGACCATCGCTAGATCTAACCAACGTCGACCGCTGTCGGCCGGCGATATGAGCATCTTGGGATTGGCCGCAGAACTGCTTCGCTTTACCATCGGTTCCGCTTGCGGACTCATACAATTCAACGGAGCAGTCACACCTGCCTCGTTAACAACCTTTACGAGAAAATTTGTCCAGCCGCGTTGGTCTAGGACAGGCTTTGCTGCGCCAGGCCCCACCTTCACTCGACTCTCAGGGTTGATGCTCACCACCACCAAGCAGAGTGGATCGAGCAAACTTTGCAGCTCGCGCACCACTGCTGGGTCATTTTCGCTAGCGGCAAGTTCTTCCAGCCGCTTCAAAGATTCCTGCGACAGCGGACTACCCGCGATTTGCAACGCTTGCACGACTCGCCGAACGTTAGCCTCGAGTGGTTGGCGATCCACAGCCGCAACCGTAGATATGGTTTCTTGCGCTTGCACCTTCTGAACTGCGACAGTGTTGCAAACCGAAACTGTGAGAGCAGCGCAGAGCACTGCTGTTCTCGTTGCCCAGTCTAATCTATTCATGGTCGGACGCCTGTGAAAGTTGGTGAGAAGCAGTCGTGTTTCGCGAATCGATTCCGGCTCTAAGTGTGGCTTGTGTAAGTCTTACTGCGCTTTAAATTCTTCCGCCCAGCTAAGAAAGCGTTTGGCTTCTTCCGCGCGGTCGTGTTGTTTCAAAATACGGGCTGCTGCATTCAGGGCATTCCAAATGCGATATGGTTGATTGGTGTGGAGCGTTGCAATGCGTGACCACTGACCGATGGCCAAATCAATCTTGCCCGTTCGAGCACAGCGTTCAGCGATAAATTCGGTCGGTCCAATTTGTAGCGGTTCAATCAAACGCGCGCGAAAGTCAAACCATTCTTCAAGCTTAGCGGTTGTTTCAAGCGGCGGTACCAATCGCCAGCTCTGCGCGTTTGCCAACGCGGCGATGTTGGCATTTCTCGAGTTCTGCAACTTGGCTAACTTGGCCCCCGCGGCTTCACGGTCCGGTCCGAGCAGCATCCAGCTAACGCCTAGCAACTGCGCAAACTCATCGTCGCTCGCCAACCACTCCACCGCGGCTTCATAGTGTAACCTGTCAGGCTCCAACGAGGTCCAATTCATAGGCATGTGAGCGAGCAACATCGCGGGTGGTTTATTCGCCGCCAACGATTTCAAAAACACGCCACCCGCCAAACGATACTCGCCGAGGGCTGCGAAAACATCGACAAACTCGGCAGCCAACAATCGCTGCTGCCAGCGAGGAAGATTGTTCGTCACCGCTTTTGCAATGGCATCTTTAGCGTCACGATAGCGTCTCGCTGCAAACAGTTGGTGCGCGTCCGCTGCCAGCTGAGTTCGCCAAACAGGAGCGACCTGCATCACCCGATCGCTTGGGATCTCGCGGCGATTCTCTTTCTCGATGAACACGATGCGCTGATCGTCCAGCTCCTCGATACTCCCCGTCAGTCGATCTGCTTGAGGCACATTCCAAACATCAACCGATTTCGTGATGACGGGTGCGTAGAGGAATGCATCTGTGGGGGTAGGCACCGACTTCGCATCAGCACTGGTTGGCGGCCCTAATTCGGGCTCTTGTTGAGACGAAGAGGCTCGCGGCGTTACGTCCGCTGGAGAACTCTGCGCGCTGATACTCTTGGGTTCGCACAAGGTAATGACGCAGCAGCACATCACCGCACAGACAACTCGGCAACGCGACCCGAGCCGGTAAAAAGTTAATCTGCAAACCTGCAGCTTTTGAACTTGGATTCGCGACATGAACTCAACTTTGCAAATCGGATACAGGCAGGGGAGCAGCGTCGGAAGAATTAAACTATGCTGGGCTCAGAACCCGCTAATTTCGGCCAGTTTTCCAAACAGTATAGCAAGTCCCTCTCACTCACTTCGCATCCGGACGCACGATGAACACTGAAGAGTCCCAAGAACCCCCGCAGCAAGTCGCGCAAAATGCAACCGCTCCTCAAGTAGCGAGGTTCGTAAGCAAAATTAAGGATCTGAATCAGCAGATTGGCGAGCACGTTGTGCAGGCCTTGCAGCATGGCGACACCGTCGCGGTATTAACGACGATTGTGGTTGGGCCAAGCGGCGATCAACACATCGTTTCTGCAGCCTTGAATCCGAGCAAAATGTCCCAGATCAACGCGCTCTTACAAGAAGCGGTCGAGGAGCGAATCGACGACGAAATCTGCTTGGGTTTTCACTGCTTAGTTAAACCCAAACCGGTGTAATTCGGCAGACGTTTCAAGTCGCGATGAAGCAAGTTAGAACTTTCGAGTCGCTGCGATCCGCTTCCGCGACGCATCGACTTCTAAAATTTTCACTTTGACGATGTCTCCAACCGCTACCACTTCGCTGGGGTCTTTGACGAAAGTGTTGGAGAGTTGCGAGATGTGAATCAGGGCGTCTTGATGCACTCCGATGTCGACGAAAGCGCCGAAGTGCGTCACGTTTGTTATCACCCCTTCCAGCATCATGCCAGCTTTGACATCCTCCATACTGTGTACGCTGTCGGAGAACTGCACCACTTTAAATTCACTTCTCGGATCGCGACCAGGCTTGGCCAACTCCTGAATAATGTCGGTCACTGTCGGCAAGCCAATACGATCATCTACGAAATCGGACGGCTTGAGCTTCTGGGCGAGCGTTGCGTTGCCGACCAATGATTTTGCATCGGCCTTGAGGTACTTCGCCATCCGTTCAACCACCCCGTAGCTTTCCGGGTGAACAGCACTATTATCGAGCGGTTGCTTGCCATCGCGAATTCGCAGAAACCCAGCCGCTTGTTCGAACGCTTTTTGTCCCAATTTCGGAACCTTGAGCAACTGAGCACGTGTTTCGAAACGTCCATTCTCATCGCGATAGTTGACAATATTATCGGCCAGCTTGGGACCGATTCCGGCGACATACGAGAGCAGCGGCGCGCTGGCCAAATTCAAATCGACTCCGACACTATTCACGCACGATTCAACTTCGCGATCCAAACGTTTGCGAAGCAGTTTTTGATTCACATCATGCTGATACTGTCCGACACCAATCGACTTCGGGTCGGACTTCACTAGTTCAGCGAGCGGATCTTGCAAGCGATGCGCGATACTGATGGCTCCGCGAACAGTTAGATCGAGATCTGGATACTCGCGCGCCGCCAATTCGCTAGCTGAGTAAATCGACGCCCCCGCTTCGCTTACCATCACTTTGGTCAGCTTCAATTTGTGCTCGCGAATCAAGTCAGCCACAAACGCATCTGTCTCGCGCGAAGCCGTCCCGTTACCAATCGCGATCATTTCGACTTTGTGTTTAGCGATCAGGCTCAGCAACGTTTTGGCGGCTCCGTCTGTATCGCTGTGTGGCGGCGTTGGATAGATCGTAGCGTTCGTCAAAAACTTGCCGGTACCATCCACGACAGCAAGCTTGCAACCCGTCCGAAATCCAGGGTCAATGCCTATCGTGACTTTAGGACCCGCCGGAGGAGCCATCAGCAGCTCGCGCATGTTCTTACCAAACACTGCGATCGCTTCTTCATCAGCTTTTTCTTTGAGCTCCTGCATCACTGCGGACTCCGTCGCAGGCATCAGCAATCTCTCAAAGCAATCTTCGACCGTGTTGAGCAATTCTCGATGAAATTCGAAACTGCGATTGGGAACAAGTTCCTGTTTGAGCTGCGATACGGCATCTTCTTTGTCAACGGTCAGTTCGATTCGGAGCACACCCTCGGCTTCGCCGCGCATCATGGCTAACAGGCGGTGTGAAGGGATCTTGACCGCGGGTTCTTGGTAGTCCACATACATCTCGAACTTATCAGCGGCTTCTTTCTTCCCTCGTTTCACTTGCGAAAGGACACGCCCCCGCGTTCTCGCCTCTTTAGCCAACCAAGTTCGTGTTGGTGCGTCCTCTGACCATTGCTCTGCAACGATGTCGAGTGCACCTTGCAAGGCGGCATCCATGTCAGGCACTTCCAATTTGTCGTTGACAAATTGCTTCAGTACATCTTGCTTCGCGCGCCCTAGATTTTTTTGCTGCAGCAAGAGATCCGCCAGCGGCTGCAAACCGCGTTCTCTTGCCACTGTTGCACGAGTTCGGCGTTTGGGTTTGAACGGTAAATAGATCGCTTCCAACGTTGCCATATCACGGCAATCGACTATTTTTTTGCGAAGTGCCTCTGTCAACAAGCCTTGTTCGTCGATCGTTTTTAGCACCGTGGTTTTTCGAGCCGACAAGTCTCTCGCTTTTTCAATCGCGTCTTCAATGGCCCTCAATGCCAACTCATCA
>JANPLP010000752.1:0-2304 GCA_031426595.1 Planctomycetia bacterium
CTTGATCAAGCTGTTCAGCAAGAAGCTTCCGATCTTCATCTAGTCAGCGGCTACGTGCCGGTACTGCGTCGGAACGGTCGATTGCTGCCGATCGAAGGTGAACCGATTCTAACGACGGCGGCAATTTGCGATCTGCTGGGCCCGATCTGGAAGAGCGAACAGCGATCGCGGATGGAAAGTGAATGTAATCTTGACTACGCGATTGAATTGCCGATGCACCGCGAGCAATGTCGCTTCCGAGTCAATTTGTTTCGCGCGAGCGGCTCGATCGGTGCGTGCGTAAGAATCATCCACACTCAGATTCCCGATTTCGCATGGAGTTCGTTTCCAGAGAATCTGGCTCGCCGCATCGCAACCTTATCGAGCGGCTTGGTACTTTTCACGGGCGTCACCGGTTCCGGCAAGAGTACCAGTCTGGCGATGATCGTGCAGATGATGAACTCTGAATTCGGTTACCGCATCCTCACTATCGAGGATCCGATCGAGTATCGATTTCCGGTACACTCGCATTCGGTGGTGACGCAGCGCGAAGTGGGGACGGATGTTGATTCGTTTGCAGATGGTTTGCGATTCGGGTTGCGGCAGGATCCCGATGTCATTCTGGTTGGCGAGATTCGGGACCTCGAGACGGCTAAGATGGCACTCAGCGCGGCCGAGACCGGTCATATCGTACTTTCAACTTTGCATACTCGCGATGCGAAGGGTGCCATCTCGCGGTACGCGGATCTGTTTCCGCAGCAAGCGCAGGGCGAAATTCGAGCTCAGTTGGCGACCAATATTCGAGCGATCATATGCCAGCGATTGTTGCCCAGCAGCATTGAAGGTGAACGTCAAGAATTGGCGCTGGAGATCATGTTCAACTCAGCCGCAATTGGCAGCGCGATTCGGAGCGGCAAACTTGAGAGCATCGATAACTACATTCTCACTGGGCGATCCGAAGGGATGCTTACGATGGATGAGTCGATCAAGCAATTGCTGGTCCATGGCAACATCAGTCGCGAGACGGCGGAGCAGTTCATTTCAGATCGGGCACTTATTGGCCGATGACATTTCTCGAACAAAGTTTTCATTCTCACCAGCAACAGTATTAGTACCCGTTGTGCTAGCAACCCAGTAGTGCTGTGAGTTGTCCGCCGAACTGGCAGTAGATTTATCGAACCTGCATTCGCAAACGCGCGCCATTTGTTATCATTTGCCCCTCTCAGAGATGGGAACTTCCCGCGCGGCGACAATTCGACTTTTGAAATCGGCTATGAACTTCGGTACTTCGGACAAGGCGTTTACCCAAAACTGGCTACAGTCTCTCACACAAGTTGCAAATGAACCAACGGCTAAACGCATCAAGCCGCTGCTGGACACCATCAACGACCTTAGCCGGATGAATACGGAATCGAATCGTGTTGAATCCGCTCAGAAACTCTGGGATTTCGCCACCGCCGAAGAACTCACCAAGCTGCTCGAGGTTGTCCCGATCCAGCGACCTAATTGGATCTTTGATCGCGACGATCCCTTCGTTTATCAACACGAATCGCAAGAGAAGGTGACCGATTTTGAATCATGGACGAAGAGCATCGGAATTGTGCCTTGCGAAGTTCCGCTGGTCGCCGAAGTTGCGAGTAAGGATTGGTTGAGCCTGGTTCGCAAAGAAGCGGTTCGATTGCAACGCACGCTCAGTACCGCCGGAATGCCCTCCGGCTTGAACCTCAAGCTGCCCTGTAAAGCATCGTGGGATCTGACGGGTTGGTCGATTCGCTTTGATCAAGCGGATTGGGTGGCGCTGCGATATGAGGAGCCGTTCTCAGCCGAGCGTCCGGATCTTTCGGACTTCGAAGAAACGCTTCACTTCGCGATTGCCAAAGCGAACGAAACGTTGGTACCCAAGAGCGCGCCGGCTTGTACGAACGTCAATAGCGCTGCACCTTGGATGAGCTGCGTGAAGCGGCTTGAGCACTTGCATAAACAAATACTTGCGCCGGGGGCGACCGACTATGCACCCTGGTTCCGCCGCACGTGGGCTTGTGTCTGGACCGTCGTGTATCGCGAACAAAATGTGTTGCGCGGTCAAGCCAACGTGGACGTTGTCAGAGCTGAATTGTCGGCCTGCGTAACGACGGTGCCAAGATTGACAACTTGGATGTTCGTCTTCGCAAAACTGATTTGCGAAAACCAGCTAGGACGCGGGCTCGGCATCTGCGGCGACTTTACCAACTAGGCTAAGTTCCTTAACGCGCCGCACGGAGTCTTCACGGAGTCTTCACGGAGTCGCGTCACTGCGAGACGCGAAAAAACAAAATACCACAAACT
>JANPLP010000753.1:0-4785 GCA_031426595.1 Planctomycetia bacterium
GGCGAAAGTTGAGTTCCCCTGTAGCGGTCGCTGTCCATTCCAAGCGATCGCCAACGGAGATCATCTCGGCTGGCTGGGAAAATTGCTGTTCCGCTAAAGGGGAGGCGATAGTCATCATCAGACGCCCCAGCGGTTCGCCACGGTAGTATTCGAGTGTCACGCCAGTGGCTGTGCAGGGCCACGGTTTTGGTTCTTGGCCCACGAAGTACGTACCGCTCGCTTCGATGATTAGCTGATCGCCTTCGGTGACTTGTAAGTTCGCGGCTTGCCAGGATCGATCAGCGGCCACTTCGAGCTCAATCGGCTGGTCGGCGAGCGGCTTGACGAGTCGAGTCATCATCAGCATTCCGCGACTGGGATCGTAACCGTACTCCAGCTCAGTCAGCATCGCGCTCCACTCGCGACGAATCTGCGGCCAGCGCGACTGCAATCGTCTAAATAGCCAGCGGGTAAGGGTGCCGTCGGACTTCATCGGTTGTTTGTGCAGATCCGCGAAAGCTTGCGATGTGTCGGGATGATTGCGTAAGAAAAGGACCGCTGCCCAGCTCCACGCGTAAGCTTCAACGTTCTGATGAGCCGTGTTGTCGTAGCGCAAAATCTCTTCGAGCGATGGGGCGACACCGTCGGCCAACTGCTGCTGGATCAGCGAGATACGGCCCCAATACTCGACTTCGGTCTTAGATTTTGGAATCAATCCCAACTGCAATGACTTGCCATCCCAGCGGTGGGTACCCAGCAACTCTGCCGCGCCTTCCATAAGCCACGGCGGGCCATGGTCGCCGAACTTGCGATTCATAAACCAGTGCGTGCCTTCGTGCAGCAACAGATGGCGACGGTAGTAGGGGCTAGGTTGCTCGACCACCCAGACCTGATTGCCGTACTGGAAACCGTAGCGAAACTCAGGAATTTTTTCGGGAATGAATCCGGCCGACTTAAATCGTTCGCGCGCCAACATCACGAAAGCTTCGACGTGCCAATTTTTGACTTCGTCCAGTTGCATATCAAATTCTGCGCACCAGAGCGGCATGGCTGCATCGAACAAACTTGGCAGCGCCCGCAGTTCATCGTCGAGCGGCAGGTCGGTGATAACGTCGACGTACTTTCCTTGAAGTCGCTGAAATCCGGAAGGTAGAGCTTGCGCGAACCCGCGGCCTGAATCTGCAAGGATCAAACCTGAAAAAATAAGGAACACCCAACCGTGCACATTGCTGACTGGCCATGAGCGCGACGCCAAGCGATGCTGCAGCGAGTAAGATCGTGGCGAGTAAGATTGCTTGAGTAAATCCATCTCTGCAGGGCTTGAATCAAAAGGAAGTTGCATGCCATGCGGCTGTGTGAAACCATCTTAAAGATACTTTGCCAATTCGTCACCGCGAGTTGCGCGAGCGTCAACTTTAGCAGAAACTTTTGCGTCTTCGACCAGTGGCGGTGCGTGATGGGGTTTTTGACGAGCGTCAATGACCAGTGCTCCGTCACAACCGAAATGTTTGTCTGCAACCCAGGCGGCAATGCCATAAATATCGACTGCAGGATTGCTGCGTGTGAACGTGGTCCAGATAAAGTTCTCTAAGTTTCGCGCAGTAAACTCTGAATCGTTTACCACCACGATCATTGCGAATCGATTCAGCGGATGGTTGGTGCCCAGTCGATCGCAAACCTTCCACAATCGTTGCTGCTCGGCGTGATCGCAAGTCGCCGGGCCTTCGACGACCAGTACACCGGGCAGAGCGATGCGAGGGTGACGCCATTGCTCGGGCAGTGCCAGGTCACCTTCGATGGCTCGCGGGAGTTGCCGAATCGGCTCGCCTGAGCACGCGATCACCACTTTCGAACCTTGATTCAAACTGTCACCGGAATAGTCGAGTGTATCCATGGTGGTGCGAGTGTGGAAATGCAGATCGCGCCTCCAATCGACTCGCTGCAAGCAATGGACAAAGAAATGCTCGACGTCTTCGATGTCCAAGTTGGGATTGCTGGCGTGATCGGTAATCCAAAGGTACTTTGCCAACGACAATTGACCTTGGCCGAGTATTGCAGACGCTTGAGTCAGCAGTTCCTGTGGCCGGTTCGGCTTCGAGTAAGGTGTGTAACGCTCACTGCCGATGGCGAGCAGCAGAGGATGCACGCCCGAGGCATCCACTGCGTGCACACCTTTGACCCCAGGCAATACTGTGGGCACGACGGGACCGGTTAGTTCATGGATCAGTTCTCCGAACGTCGTGTCTTCCTGCGGCGGTCTTCCCACGACCGTCATTGGCCAGACCGCATCGCGGCGATGGTAGACTCGCCGCGCCTTCATGACTGGGAAATTATGAACGCGCGCATAGTAGCCAAGATGATCACCAAACGGTCCTTCGGGTTTGACTGCATTCGGGGCGACTTCACCAACGATGCAGAAGTCCGCGTCCGCATAGATCGGAGCTCCGTCGTGATTTGTGAAAACAGGTATACGATGCCCCGCCAACGCGCCTGCAAAAATCAGTTCGCTCATCCCTTCAGGCAGAGGCATCACAGCGCTTAAAGTCATTGCGGGAGAACCGCCCACAGTCACGTTCACAGCGAAAGGTTTCCCGAGTTCGATCGCGGCAGCGTGGTGAACTCCGATGCCGCGATGAATTTGGTAATGCAATCCGCATTCATCCGGTTCGTACTCGTTTCCGTTCAACTGAACTCGGTACATACCCAAGTTGATATCGCTGAGGGATTGGCGGCCGGTGGATCGCGGCGTTTGACTGAGCACTTGTGGCAACGTTACAAACGCACCACCATCATCGGGCCAGCAGGTCACGTGTGGCAGGTCGCTCAGTTGGCACTCGTTGGCGCGAACGGCAGCGCTGGCGACTCGCTTGGGTCGCATAGACAAAGCGGTCATTGCCAAAGCTGGAAAGCGCCAGAAATTCTTCAGAGCTTGGTTGGGATCGACTTTGATCTGCACCGCTAACTGGACGGCTGCAAACGTTTTTCGAAAGATGAACTTGGCTTGGTCGAGCGTCCCGAACAAATTGGTAGCGATTGGGAACCGGCACCCTTGAACGTTGTTAAATAGAAGTGCGGGACCACCGCGCCGGTATACACGTCGATGGATCTCGGCCAGTTCCAGATGGGGATCGACAAGATCGTCGACTACCAGCAAGCGACCATGGGCTCGCAAATCTTCGACAACTGCACGCGTGCTGCGCATAGACATTCTTTGGATCTAACTTGGTTGGTGTGGCAAAGCCGAGGGGTAACTTCAACTCGTGCTTTGTCCAGATTTAATTTTAAGGTTGATCGTAGTTTTAAGGTTGATCGTATTTGGGTGGCACGCCCTGAGGCTTTACGAAGGGGGTATTTGGGTGGCACGCCCTGAGGCTTTGCGAAGGGCGTGATTGGAACGACATTAGCCACGCCCTTCGCAAAGCCTCAGAGCGTGCCACCCTAAAACTAAATGTGGACAAAACACCAGTCAGGTAACTCCAGCTAATTAGTTCGAAACCCGCAAAATCGCCCAGAATGTTAACAAATTGGGGCTGGCAACCAATGGCAGCAAAGGCTGATTGTTAAGCTGTAACGGCGAACTATTGAGCATAGGCGATTTTTCCCCGAACACCGTCAAAATTGGAAAAAACCCTACCAGACGCATTCGGAACTTGCCGAATACTAATCGCGGACGAACATGCAGTCCAACTGCGTACAAGGGGGGCAATCTTGTCGCGAAGGATGCTGGTCTGTTCGAGCGTGAGCTCGTACGGTTTGGCAATTCCATGAGCATTATCCCTCGCTGCGCAGTCCTGACTGATTCCGTGCCAGCAGTGCACACCGTGTACTAGGCACACCACAAATCTCCCGCAATCCTTCTGTATGGATGGATGATGTTGCGCCGCATCCGGACGCGTCGTTCAGCCTGCAGGAGCAAGTTTGTGGACACTCGACAAGTGATTCGTAGGAGGGTTTCCAATGCGAAAATTTTTATTTGGTGCGTTACTCGCATCAATGACCGCTACGATGCCTAGTCTGGCGTTGGGCGGTGACCGCGAGATCGCTCAAGCTGTGATGGCACAGTTGCAACAGCATAAAGCTGAGGGCAGTCTCAAAGGTTTCGATCTAGACCTAAAAGTCGAAAACGGTGTTGTCTACTTGACCGGCTCGGTCAGCTCGCCTGCCCAAAAGCGGCTGGTTGAAGAGGCTGCGGCCAATGTAGACGGCGCACGTGAGCTGGTTAGCGAATTGCAACTGAAGGGTCAAACTGCTCAGACTCGCAAGAGTTCTCCTGTGCAGTCATCAGTTGTACCAGCATCGACGACTGAGACTCCAACCAAACCAAGCAGCAACGACATGGCGGTTACCGATTCGGTGATCAGCATGCTGCAACAATCGAAGAAGGCAGGCGTATTGCGCGGCTTCGAATTGGATGTCAGCACCGTGGGTGGCGACTGCTGGTTGCGCGGTATGGTAGCGACTCAAGAACAGAAGGACTTGGTTCTCGATCAAGTTCGTCGCGTTCGCGGTGTGTCACGAGTTATCGATGACATCACTGTGGCTCACAATGGTGTTCGTCAAGCATCAACCGGTGAGCTGATACCATCGGTGATCCCAACCCCAATGCCAGTCGCTCAAGGTGGCAGCATGCCAGTCATGAACGGCAGCAGCGGCATGGGACCACGCGCTTTCGCTCCAAGCGGACTCGCTGGTTATGTTGAGAACAGTGGTGTACCTGCGGGGCAACCCGTGGCTATGCATGGTGGACAGACCTACGGTGCCGGAGCGCCTCGCTACGACCAACCGAACCTGCCATCGTACGCTTGG
>JANPLP010000754.1:0-3977 GCA_031426595.1 Planctomycetia bacterium
TCACCGTTAACACCATACAAAGTGAAGTCGAAGCATGCGCGTTCTTGTGCATGTGAAACCAATCTCGCATGTACCTGACAAGCCTCACCGGGGCTCGGTAAGCGCCCGACTTCCAATTGACCGAACCGCATAGGCAGCGCAGTTCCCGCCGCCACGCGTTGCCAAGCCAACACGCCGACCGCAAACAGGCAAGAGTCCATCGCCGCGCAAGGAATTTGCCAGCCCCGCAAATCGCGCCCCGTCCCCGCTAATTCAATTAAGGCGGGCGCTACAATCTTGCCCACCAAACCGTCCGCTAGCAGCGTGACTTTGCGCAGTCTCTGAAACGACCAACCGACGTGGAACTTCGCATCCGCTGGCGGATACTGGGCTCGTACCCACTCAGCGTGCGCAGGAACCGTCAACGCAACTCGTTCCGAGTGAGTTCGCTTTGTCGTCGCGATAGCGCGGAAATGAGTCCGATTGGCGTCCACCATTCGACCATCGCGGGCCACGAAATCGCAGTGCAAACTCACTTCCGCGGTGTCTACACCCCGCAGCTTCGCAACTACTTTGATCTCCCGCTGTGTTGCACTGAAGAACTTCAAACCCTGCAACGCATCCACATCCTTTAGAACAACCGCCTGCGTCCGACCGAAAGCAGCCCTCGCCGCTTCCATCAACATCTCGGATGCGACCACAAACGGAAGCAACGGCGCAGCGTCTAATCTGTGCTCCGCCAAAAACGGATCTCGACCTGGATCCACTTTCGCCGTGAATCTTCGCTCATTCGAAATTGCTGCCATGCCTGAATCTGCATCCGCCACCAGCAGCGGCGTTCGCACCACCGACGGTTCGCCATCGGAGTCATTGGCGATCAAAGTTTCGGCTGGATAGAAAGCTCGATAGTATTTGTCATCCGTAATCAATACCTCGGTCGCATCAGAATCCCCTTCCAATTCAGCGATTAAATGCTGCATCCCTTCCTGAGCAGGCATGAATTGCATATCGATCATCTCGAGCGCCAATCGCGTCTCCGGCTTCGTCGCCATCCCTACGTCGCCCCACGCATGCCAATGAAATCCGATCGCCTTCACGTCCGGCCGCTGCCGCTTGAACCAATCAATCTGCTTGCACAACATTTCATTCGACAACGAGTAATCGGTGTGTCCATTCGCTCCAAATCGACCTGAGATCGAGCCAAAGCCCACAAAGTACTTCAGCGGATCGCACTGCGTCGCATCCATGAGCGCCAGCGATCCGTCCACCTTTGCGGCGATGCATTGATTGACCTTATCCGCCTGCTTACGATCAAAACGTGCATCTTTGCCAACCCCTGCACCATGCAAAATGCCCTCGATAGGACCCGATCGACGTCGCACATCATCCAGCACCGCACGCAGTTGATGGCGATTGGATACGTCGCAGCAATGATAGTGCGCCTCGATCCCCATCGCAGCGAACCGTCGCATCGTGGCATCAATTTCCAGCGCCTTCTCAGTGTTCTGCCAAGTCTTCACTGGGTTCTGTCCCGCATCTCGCGCGCTCGTCATGACATGCGCTTTTAACCGCCGAGTGCCCGCTTCATCAAGGTCGCGCCACGCTGGATCGAACTGCGGAACAGGCGCCGTCCCGAGCAGATGTAACTTCAGTCCATAACGCTTCGCCAACTCTTCCGTAACGAAAGCCGTGATACCGCGAGCTCCACCTGTACAAACCCAAGTCCCACCTCGCGGCACACTCTTGCCCGACGCTACAACCGGCTGCGGAATCGCTCGCACGACATGCCGCACTCCACGAATGTAGGACACTTCAAGATCAAAACTTGGCACCGTCAACTCGCGCCATACACAATCGACTACATCAGCCGGTGATTGGGTCGCGTTGGTATCGACCACTTTGATCGGCATCGTGCGAATGCCCTGCATCCAAGCTTCGATCAGAATTGCCTTGAGCAAACCGCCGATGCCGCCGCCTTCCGCCGAATGCATATTGCCACTGAAACCAAAGTCGCCACCTTGCGCAGTGACCGCCACCAGACTTGCATCGTCCGCACAATCGTTGGCAACGATTTGGTTCAGCCATCGTTGGCACAGCCAGAAAATGCCCATCAGCCCTTTGTTGCGACGAGCCGCCCAGCGTGATTCGTCCAGCGAAATTGCGGCATCCGCATCGCAAGGAGTCGCAATGAACAAGTGCTTTACAAGTTCCACTTTCGATAGTTCAACCAACTGCGCTGCCAACCACTGAGGATCTTCATTCCCTGCCAAGCGTGTGACCGAAACGCCTGCCGTTCGCAGCCTCGATTCCAATTGTTTCGCAATCGGATTGTCACCTACAACCAGCGCTGCACCCACCCACTCCGGTTGCCGACCAATCGCTTCCCTCGCTACCGCAGGACTCATCTGCAACACGTAACGAGTGGCTATCGTCGGTGCTGTGGGACTCGGTTTTTCTTCAGTTACTTCCTCGTCCGTTACTCGATCATCTGCCGTCATTGGATTGAATTCAGCAGGCTGATGCGACCGTGCTCTTCGCAACCAACGTTCATCGAGCGTCAAGTCACCGCATGTCCCGCGTAAGCATTCACCACGATGCCGAATCGTGAACCGCTTCGCCGCTTGATCAATATGAATGGAAACCGACGATGCAGCCTGAGCACCGCGCACTGCTGGACCGTGCGACTCCGAAACCGCAACCGCACTGCGCTCAATGACCAACACGCCGTCGCGAGATTCCACCAGAGCCTGCCGTCCAGCCTGAGCATCGACCAACCACAACCACCAATCGCTTTCCAGTCGCATGCGACTGATCTCGCGAACACATTCGTCCAGTGTCCATTGAGCGGCGAGTTCCACGATCCAGCGTGATAGCTTCGCACGCTCTTCAAATTGGTGCGAACGTATGTCTGCTTCAAACAAGCCACCTACCGCCAACAACGTCAGGCCATGCACGGCCGCCATCGGCATCGCAGAACCTGCTGGCGCGATAGTGATCGTCGCCTTTTCCGCGCCCTCCGCGCCATCTTGCAACATGACGGCCGCAACTTCACCTCCGCCACTCGATATCCAACTAGGCAATCGCAATTCCACCGACGAACTATCGGCTGTACGGTACCAATTCGCTCCCGCTAACAAATGTTCGCTCAGCGCTTCGACACTGGCCGTGAAGGTACCAACTGAATCGGCAATGCGCTGCGCAATCGATGAACCTTGGCCGTTATGCTTACCATTCACTCTTGAAATGGCGTTTACCGGTACATCTTCATGTCCTTGCAACTGACCCCTTCGCGCTTCCACTGCCCGACGCCCCACCATCGCCCGCAGGTTCGATTGCAGCGCCTCGCGGTACTCGTCAGACGCTACGTTCGCCGAACCGTTGCCAAGGTGCGATAACACAATCGCAGGCCACTCGCGCGGCGACCGCGTTGGTTTTGCCGCAACAGTTGACTCAGGATGCTTACCAGGATGCTTACCAGGATGCTTACCTGGCGCAGCCAACGCCGACTCTTGGGTCCGCACATGACTCGCAACAACTGCTTCCGTTTTGACCTCAGTTTGCTGAACAACTTTTTTGTCCGCTTCTGCAACCGATGGTCCGCCTGGACTGGATGAAACCATCGCATCCAATACGTTCCGCAGAGTGCGATAGTCAGCGAGTCCTTGCCGCGCCCCAGTTTCAGTGGTCACCGCCTGGGCAGAGAACTGAAACATCTCACGCAACTCGCCAAACAGTTGAGCCTTCTTGATCGAATCGATACCGAGGTCTGCTTCGAGATCCGCATCCAGCTCCACGATCTCTTCCGGATAACCCGTTTGCTCGACCACGAAGTCGATTAAAAACTGGGTCAACTGCGGAACCGATAGATTCAACTTGTCGGATCCGCCAATCGCGGCTGCAGCGTCAGCTACCTGAGCCACCGGGGACGTAGCTTCAAGCTTCGGTGACTCAACCGACGGTTGCGCGTACGAATTCTCAACCGCGGCAGTCTGAGTTAC
>JANPLP010000755.1:0-10342 GCA_031426595.1 Planctomycetia bacterium
TCTTGGACGGGGATGGCTCGTGGACTGTAATTGCTTCGTTTAGCAGGCGGAATTTTGAAGTGAGTCAAGCGGAGCAGCCGTTGAATAGCAGAACTAAATGGCGGTCGTCGAAAGTGGGAGGCTTGGGGGATTTTTGGTGTAACTTGAACTGCTCGGACTACGCATGGGATTGGGTTGGCGGTGCGGAACGCGAGGTACCGTTTCGCTTAAAGTATTTGGAACGTCGAGCCGAAGCGAACCCGGATGGGCTAGTTGCAAGAGTGCGTGCTTTATTGTCTGAAGTGCGCGACTGGGCATTCGGTCACGGCAAGAAGATAACCTAAAAAAGGGGCTGAATTTCACTCTGGGACTTTGGCAATGCAGCGGCCTTTGGGGGTTCGCAAAGTTGGGAATTCTCGCTTTCAGCGCTTGCAGGAATGCTTAACGTGGTGATTCCGCGCGTTGCTTGGCTGGCCGTGACTGAATTTCGAGTTGTCGTAAGGGGTTGTGGTCGGTACGATGGGGTTGGGAAACTTAGATATTCAAGGATTCCCACCCTGCCATTCGCTTATCGTTCGATAAAAACCTCCATGTGTCCGGAAGCCAATTACGAAATTGGGAGTTATGGTGTGCTTTAATAAGGCAACCTGCCGTCCCACTTCGTAACTTGGTATGAGAATGCTGCGACCAGCCGCTAGAACTAACCCTTGTCAATCTACTTATCCCGCGTGACGCGCCGCTCGGCTCGGCACTGCCTATGCCCTGCCGTCCGATTTGGACAAACCGATTCGTCGGTGAGGAGTCCTGTATGAGTGGTCAACGACCTCAGCGTTGGCGCGGCGAGCGCCCTCAACGTCGCCCGTTTCCCAACAACCGCACTCGGAATCCGCAAGTCAGTCCAGAAGTTGAAGAACGCATTCGTGAACTGGATTCCGAGCGAGAGCCCTTGTCGCTTGCCGAGGAAATCTCGGTTGAGAATGCTCAGAATGCGAAGTCACGGTTGGCACCGCAGCCGCCGAACGAACACGTCGCTGATGGCGCTGCTGCTCCTTCGCAGTTGTCGTTCGCTGAGTTGCAACGCATGACTCCGGCGGAGTTGATGGCAGTTGCTGAGTCGGAGCATGTTAAGGACCTCGAACACCTGAATCCCCGCGACTTAGTGTTTCAGATATTGAAGGCAAGGCTAAAAAATCACGGCTTGATGTTTGGGGAAGGCACGCTGGAAATTCTGCCGGATGGTTTCGGATTTCTGCGAAGCGCGAAACACCACTATTTATCTTGCCCAGACGATATCTATGTTTCGCCCAGCCAGATCAGGCGATTCGGGCTGCAGACAGGGGCAAACGTCGCGGGCCAGATTCGTCCACCGAAAGAGAACGAGCGATACTTTGCATTGTTACGAGTCGAAGCGATCAACTACCACGACCCAGACCTGCGTCATCAGCGAATTCCATTTGACAGTTTAACACCGCTGCATCCTGATCAACGAATTGTGATGGAGACGACCGCGGATGTGCTGGAAACACGCGTCGTCGACTTGATTGCTCCGATCGGTTTTGGTCAGCGCGGTTTGATCGTCAGTCCTCCGCGGGCGGGTAAAACGATACTGATGCAAAAGATGGCTCGTGCGGTATTGAAGAATTACCCAGACGCCTACGTGATGATTCTGCTTATTGATGAGCGGCCCGAAGAAGTGACCGATATGGCCCGCGAGGTGCGAGGCCCGAACTGCGAAGTGGTCAGTAGCACGTTTGACGAACCGACGGCTAGGCACATTCAAGTGGCGCATATGGTTTTGGAAAAAGCCAAGCGGATGGTTGAATACGGTGTGGACGTCGTGATTTTTCTCGACAGTATTACGCGGTTTGCTAGGGCGTGGAATAGCGAGTGTCCGCAGAGTGGCAAGTTGCTAACGGGCGGGCTCGACGCGAACGCGCTTCAGCGACCGAAATCCTTCTTCGGTTCTGCGCGTAAAGTTGAGGAGGGAGGATCCTTGACTATTATTGCAACGGCTTTGGTGGACACTGGCAGTCGCATGGATGACGTGATTTTCGAAGAGTTTAAAGGGACAGGTAACTTGGAGATCGTGTTGGACCGATCGATGCTGGAACGTCGAATATGGCCTGCGATCGATATCAACCGCAGTGGTACTCGGCGCGAAGAAGTGCTGATGGATCCTGAAGAGCATAAGCGCGTATCGGCTTTGCGTCGCGCCATTGGTGAACTGAGCGCGCCGGACGCTATGGAAAAGATTTTGCAGCGAATGGAAAAGACAAAAACGAATGCTGAGTTTTTGTTGAGCCTGCGACCGACTTCGTAGAGCGTACGATGTGTTAAATTGAAGCTTCGTTTGATGCGAACTTCATTCCGATCACTCCTGAAACTCAGCAAGACCTCATGGTTCACGAATTGACAACTACAGAGCAAAGCTGCGACGGTCAATATGCGATCGTTGTATCGACTTACAACTCAAACATTACTAACAAGCTTTTGGTAGGCGCGATTGAGACCTTGGAAGCGGCGGGAGTTGCTTCGGACAATATTTTAGTGGCACGCGTTCCGGGTGCATGGGAACTGCCGTTGGCAGCATCCTTGTTGGCCGCTAAGTCCACGGTTTGCGCCGTCATTACGCTCGGCGCCGTAATCCGCGGAGAAACGAGTCACGACCAGCATATCAACCGGGCGGTCAGCAACTCGCTAATGGAGTTGATGACTACGACCGGCAAACCGATTGCATTTGGCTTGCTGACTTGTAACACGCTCGAGCAAGCGATTCACCGCGCGGGTGGGAACGTCGGTAATAAAGGTTGCGAAGCCGCAGATGCAGCACTTGAAATGATGCGACTGACTCGCGCACTGGCCGCTCGCTAGGCAATTCGCTCGAAGCTTCTTTGGCTGGACGAGATCGGCTTTGGTTGGAGAGGCGTGTCGGAAGATAATCGCACTGCAAGCAAGCCGGTGAGCTATAAAGCAACTGAGATTAAGCGATGGCTTGACCGAAAGACGACGCTGATGCAAATTCTCGATCTCTGGCAACTGCTAGCCAATGTAGTGACCGTTTTCGGCCTTCCTCTCGCCATTTACACCTTTGTGCTCGAGCAGCGCAAGGAGCGCGATAACGAGGATGAAGAAGTTTACCAGTTACTGTCAGATGCTTACACAGACTTCCTTAAGTTGGTTCTCGAACATTCGGACTTAAAGCTTCGAACGCAGGCGAGCACACCCGGTTTGAGCGAAGAGCAGCGAGAGCGAACGCAGGTGCTGTTCGAAATTTTGATCTCGCTATTTGAACGCGCGTATTTAACAGCGTACAGCCAAAGGATGACTGCGCAGCAACGCCGTCGTTGGCATTCTTGGGACGATTTTATGCGAGAGTGGTGCCGCCGCGAGGATTTTCACAACGCCCTGCCCACGCTCCTTCAAGGGGAAGACGTCGATTTTGCCGCCTATATCTGTCGCATTGCGGCCGAGGAACGGTCTTAGTTTATGGGGCAGGCATCCAGCCACTATTTTGACGCTGAACCGCCAGCGGGCTCAGCGCAGGTTGTTTGCTCAGTAGCGGCCTTCTGTTCACCCTAAAGATGACGGGATGGTAGCACGTAGGTCGATGGTTTCGGCACAATCGTCGCAATCCGCAGAATGTGGGAAACCTCCCTCGCGAGTGTGTCCGTAAAATCTATCTAAAGCTCTCATATTAGCTATACTGGACCCTTGCGCTGACCAGTGCTTCCTGTCTGCAAAGATCCGATTTGCTAACCATTGATCCACAGCCAAGTTTATGAACGTAAATACCCAGCCAATGCCAGTTGAAGCCGATTTGTTAGAGCAAGTGGCTAGTTATGATGTAACGCAACATTTGCTTCCGGACTTGCTTCCGGTCCGTTCGGTCCGACATAACTCGACCTTGATCTGGTCGCCGACGCCTGTCTGGAAGCGAACCATCGATTTTGTTACCGCCGTGTTCGCGCTGATCATTTTATCACCAGTTCTGGCTGCCATTGCGATTTACATTCGTTGCGTCTCTCGCGGACCGGCGATTTTTAAGCAATCGAGGTTGGGCGAGATGGGGCGTCCTTTTACGATTTACAAATTTAGGACGATGCATTGCGGCGATCCTGAGTTGGCAACCTCCGAGCATCGAATGTACGTGACCAACTGCGCGGAGCTGGATGAGGTGGTAGCAAAGCCAGACCATTCGAGTCGGCTTATTCCTGGCGGAGCATTTTTGCGGGAGCGTTCGCTGGACGAGTTGCCACAGTTGTTCAACGTTTTGCTAGGCAATATGAGTTTGATTGGCCCTCGGCCGGACGTGTTAGATTGGAACGATTACACCCATTGGCAGCAGAAACGCTTCGCGGTTAAGCCTGGGATTTCAGGGCTATGGCAGGTGAGTGGAAAGAACCGACTTAGCTTTTCCAAGATGATGGAACTCGATCTTGATTATGTAAAGCGTCGATCATTCGCGTTTGACCTGTGGATCGCTTTGAAAACAATCAAGCTGATTCTTTCGAAAGACAACTGCTAAAGTCCGATTGTCTCTTTACTAGGCGGGCGCTCTAAGTCGCGAGTTCTTACTGCTTTGCGAGTCATTGAAGGCAACTAGCGTTGGTGGATGCCGAGCTCGCTGGCACCAACGTTTTCCGGGCACAATCTCTGACAACCGTAGCCGGATTTATCCTCACACATCGAAATGTCGATACGATCCTTTCAAAGCGGTTAGCGGACTCAATTCAAAAGTGGTTTTGCACCGGTAGCGATTGAGCTACACCAAAGTTTGTGATGGGCTATCTTTGAACGGGTTCGAAGTCGCAGGTTCTGCGAAGTCCGTTGTTTGGGCGGTTGTTCTATTTGTGGTTGTAAGATGCGCAAATCGTTTCAGTCCATTTTTTGTCTGCTGATTGTGTTGCTTGGGGCAGAACGCCAAGCATCCGCTGAGGACTGGTGGCAACTTCGCGGGCCAAAGTTTGGACACACGGAGCAACCGCATATTCCGACGCAGTGGGGTGGGAACGCAGAGGGGCCGTTGTGGAGCACGATGATTCCGGGGCGAGGTTGGTCATCGCCGATTGTAGTAGGAGATCGAATCTGGGTTACGTCGGCTGAAGAACTAGCGATCGACTCGAACAAGGCCGCGGAGAAACTGGCAGCTCTGGAGTTTGGTGCCAAAGATATTGTTGTTGATGCTGCGGTCACTTTGTTCGCTGTGGAGCTGGATGCGAGCACTGGTGAAATACTCAGGCGTATCGATTTGTTTGAGATCAAAGAGCCTCAACCAATTCACGCGATGAATAGCTACGCGACGCCGACCCCCGTCTCAGATGGTAAGCTGGTCATCTGTCACTTTGGAGCGGAGGGAACGGCCTGTATTGAAATCGCATCGGGCAAGGTCCTATGGAAATCCAAACTATTTGTCGACGAGCTGACCGGCGGTGGCGCCTCGCCTGTTCTCTGGCGTGATTATCTGTTCTTGTCCTGTGACGGAGCCGATCAGCAGTATTTGGCAGCGCTGGATAAGCGGAACGGGGAAACGAAATGGAAAGTAAACCGTCCGCCGATCGAGGTGATCGACGATTCGCACCGGCGAGCATTTAGCACTCCGGTTGTTGTTGAAACTGAGGGACGCACTCAGCTAATTTCCTTGGCCGCGCAGTGGTTAGTTTCATATAACCCTGTAGACGGAAGTGAATGGTGGCGAGCGAAAATCGGGAACGGATATTCGTTGGTGCCGACTCCCGTTTATGATCGTGAGCGCGTGTTCGTTTGCACCGGGTTCACATCGCCGGAGTTGGTTGCCGTGAAATCAACTGGCTCGGGAGACGTTACTCAGTCGGCGATCCTGTGGCGTTACTCGCGTCAAGTTCCAGAAATTTCTTCGCCGATCGTCGTTGGCGAACAGATCTACTTTGGATCATCGCTGGGAATCATCACTTGCTTGGAATCAGAGACGGGTGAGCTAAATTGGCAGCACCGGGTGGGCGGGAAGTACGCGGCAAGTCCGATCTTTTCTAACGACCGAATTTTCATGACGAGTAGCAGCGGTGTGACGACAGTATTCAAACCCGGGCGCGAGTATGTCGAGCTGGCAACGAACGAAGTGATTGGTGAAACCTACGCTTCGTTGAGCGTTTATAAAGAAAGTTTGCTTCTTCGCTCACATCCGTTTCTGTATCGGATCGGAAACAGTTCGGATACCGCCAAGTGAAAGATGCGCTTCGCTGCGGCAACGTGACGTGAACAACTTTGGCAGGTCTTGCGAAGCAGTCATTTTTGCGCCGTTGACTAACTGGTGGTGAGGAGACTGCCGGCGACCGTGTTCCACTGACGAACCGACCATTTGTTGATCAGACCATGATGGACATAAGGATCGTTGGCTGCGAAATCTTCGGCAGCTTGCTGGGTACGAAACAGGAGAATGGCGCTATCAACCGGCTCGGCCAGCGCGCCTCCTAGCAGTAAATCTCCGCGCGCGGTCGCGGCCTGCGCGAGCTGCAAGTGCAACTCGCGGTGCGGAGCTCGCTTGCTCACGTAGTCGTCGACAACCTCATAGATCAGCAAAAAATGCATGGGATAAACTGTCTACCTTGCTTCGCGACGCGGCCCAGCGGTGACTGGCAGTGCGAACATCATTTCGCCTTCAGCCTTTCCAACGCTTGGATCACATTCGCGAGTTGTTGACGAAGTTCTTCCAGGCTTTCGCGCTCCTTAGCAACGACATCCGCCGGAGCTCGGTCGACGAAAGTGGAGTTGGAAAGCTTCGATTCCTTGCCAGCGATCTGCTTGGTCAAGTTTGCCTCCAGTTTTTCATTGCGCGCGATCTCGGCTGGGATGTCGATAAACTTGCCAAGGTCAACGCTCACTTCCATACCATCGATACTGACTTGAGCCGACATATCGGGCGGCGTGAGTTTCTCACCGAGGCCGGCACAGGTTGCACCGGCTAGCGCTTTGAAGAAAGGTAGCATCGGTTCAAGCAGTTTCCGCGTGGTTGCATCACAACTGATGGTGAAGGTGATTTCTTCTTTTGGGGGCAGATTCTGACGCGAGCGGATTTCTCGCAGGGCACCGAGGGCGGTTACGAAGCGAGAAAACTGTTGCTCAATCACTTGGTCTACGTGCGTGACATCGGCGGTGGGCCATGACGAACGAATCAACCATTTTTGTGACTCGACTTCACCGCTAAGCGTTCGATGACTGCCGAACTTCGCGAGTTCTTGCCAGATCGCTTCGGTAATGAAAGGGGTCATCGGATGAAGCAGGCGGAGCAACTGATCGAGCGTATGAATCAGCACTTGTTGAGTTGCAGGGCGCGATGCAGCGTCCTGCAGTCGCGGCTTAGCCATCTCGACATAGTAGCTGCAAAACTCATCCCAGGCGAAGTCATAGATGAAGCGAGCGGCATCCGCGTGTCGGTATTCATCGATTGCATCGGTCACATTTTTTGTGGTCGTTGCGAGCCGCGAAAGAATCCAGCGGTCTTCGAGTGGAAGTTGGCTAACATTCAGTTTGACGGGCTTGTAGCCTGTCAAATTCATCATGACGAAGCGCGACGCGTTCCACAGTTTGTTGCAGAAGTTACGAGCCACTTCAAACCGTTCGCTGATAACGGCCGCTTTGGGAAGAGCCTTATCTTCCGCTGACTTGGCCCACTGCGTCGAGAATTTTTGCTTGCACTTCGAGCACTCGATGGTATGGAGCTCGCGGTTTTGTTTCGTTTGATTGATCTGCGCTTCGCAGTGCGGGCACTCAAACTGCACAGGCATGCGAACGTCCTGCGTTTCAGTCGCGAGCCAGGTCAATCCAAATCGCAACGAGTCGGGACCAAACTTGTCGATCACATCAATTGGGTCTACGCCGTTCCCCTTGCTCTTCGACATCGTCTCGCCGTAGCCGTCGAGTATTTTGGGATGGATATAAACTTCTTTGAATGGAATCTTGCCGACGTTATTGAGCCCCATGAGAACCATTCTCGCCACCCACAAGGTAATGATGTCGCGACTGGTAATGAGCGTACTGGTGGGATAGAAGTAATCCAGCTCGGGTGTCTTGTCGGGCCAGCCAAGTGTTGAATGCGGCCAGAGAGCGGAACTGAACCAAGTATCGAGGACATCCTGCTGGCGCACGTAACCCGCTGATTCCAGTACTTGAGCCAGCGAGTCTCCGTCTTCGCGAATGCAAGCGTGCAAGATCAAATCGGCTTCGATCGAGGCCGACAATTGCGACGTTTTGCTTTCCGGCAGCCCTTTCAGTCGCTTGAGTTCCGCTTGCGCTGCCTCCGGTGCATCGAAGTGTTTTGTCCAAATGGGAATCTGGTGGCCCCACCACAATTGTCGACCGACTGGCCAGTCTCGCTTTTCGCTCAGCCAGTCGAGATAACTCTTCGCATAGCGTTCCGGAAGGATTTTGACTTGGCCGGTCGTAACGGCGTCCATCGCACTTTGAGCCAATTTTTCCATGCGCACGAACCATTGATCGGCCAAGAACGGTTCGATGGGAGTCTTGCTTCGGTCGCTGTGAGCGAGTTCGATCTCGCGATCTTCGATATCGCCCATTAAGCCTAGCTCTTCCAAGTCAGCTACCACAGCTTCGCGCGCTTTGCGAATCGTGAGTCCTTGATACTTGCCAGCTTCAGAGTTTAGAGTCCCGTCAGTGTTGAGGATATTGATCATCGGCAAGTCGCAGCGCAAGGCAACTTCATAATCGTTTGGATCGTGAGCCGGCGTAATCTTGACGCAGCCGGTTCCCAGTTCGGGCTTAGCCCAAGTATCCGCGACCAACCGAATCTCGCGGCCTATCAGGGGCAATTTGATGGTGGTTCCCTTAGAGGCCATCGCAGCCAACTGCTTGAGGAGCGGTAGGTGTGTGCTGCGTCGCGAAATGAGGTCGGCGAGTTGCTGCTCCAGCGCCTCGCGGTCTTTGGTGGGTGCGCTAGCGATTCGTTCGCGCAACTGAGTCTCTGCAGCATTAAGGGCTGACTCGGGATCGGGATGCACAGCGACGGCGGTATCGCCTAGCATGGTCTCGGGGCGTGTGGTGGCGATCGTTACATGGGTAGGTTCACCGGCTTTGGGATTCAGAATGGGATAGCGGAAATGATAGAAGTGACCTTTGACTTGCTCATGGAAAACTTCGTCATCGCTGACAGCGGTTTGCAGGAACGTGTCCCAGTTCACTAGACGCTTGCCGCGATAGATAAGACCTTTGGAAAATAAGTCAAAAAAAGTGGTGCGTACGGCGCGGGCGCACGTGTCGTCAAGTGTGAAACGAGTGCGCCGCCAATCGCACGAGCATCCCATGCTGCGCAATTGATTTAGAATTCGAGTTTCTGATTCCTCTTTCCACTGCCAGATGCGTTCGACCAGTTTCTCGCGACCGAGATCGTGACGCGTTTTGTTCTCGAGTTCCTTCAGCCGTCGTTCAACAACCGCTTGGGTCGCGATGCCTGCGTGGTCGGTGCCGGGCATCCATAACGCTTCGAAACCGCGCATGCGGTGCCAGCGGATACGGATGTCCTGCAAGGTATTGTTGAGGGCATGACCGAGATGCAAGGCGCCGGTGACGTTCGGCGGCGGAATAACAATGGTGAAAGGTTTTCGATCGGTGCGCACTTCGGCGTTAAAGCAACCATCGGTTTCCCAGTTTGCGTAGATCTCCTGGCAAACGGTCTGAAAATCAAATCGATTCGGTATCTCAGGTGCAGCTTCGTTCATGATTTAGTTCCCATTCCGCTGGGCAGTTTTCCTTCATCCAAAAGCAACTTGTATTCGACGGCATCCACCAGCGCGAGCCAACTGGCTTCGATAATGTTCTCGCTGACGCCGATCGTTCCCCAGACCTTGTGATGATCCGAGCTTTCAATGTTTACGCGAATGCGGGCGGCAGTTCCGGCTTCGCAGTTCACCACCCGCACTTTGTAGTCGACCAAATGCATTTGCTCCAAGGCTGGATAGACGCCGCAGAGGCATTTACGGAGCGCAGAATCGAGTGCGTTGACGGGTCCATCGCCCTCAGCCGCTTCGAATACTTCTTGCTCGCCGATTCTGAGCTTGATGATCGCTTCCGCAAAAGGTGAATTGCGGTCGAGGTCGCGGTTGCCGGCCACGACCCGGTACTTGATAGTGTCGAAGTACTTTCGCAGTGTCCCCGCGCATCGTGCAACCAGCATATCGAACGAGGCTTCAGCGGTTTCATATTGGTAGCCGCGATTTTCCTGGCGGACCACTTCGGCAAGAATCTTATCCATTAGAGCGCGGTCCGACTGAATATTGTGCTTGGTAGTCAAAGCAACAATGTTAGACCGTCCGGACAATTCGCTAACTAGAATTCGGCGTTCGTTGCCAACCAAAGCAGGGTCGAGGTGCTCGTA
>JANPLP010000756.1:0-6970 GCA_031426595.1 Planctomycetia bacterium
TCACCTTCGGCCAAGAATGGGAAGGCGTATTCGATATCGGCCGTGCCGGTCGAGTAATGGCTCAGTTCGTCAGTATGATGCTCTCGCAATCGCAAGCGTTCGCCGGCCAGCCCCAGATCTTTGTACCATTGCATACGCCGATCGCGCCAGTAGCGATACCATTGCTGCGACGAGTTGGGGTGACAGAAGAATTCAATCTCCATCTGCTCGAACTCGCGTGACCTGAACGTAAAGTTGCGCGGTGTAATTTCGTTGCGGAAGCTCTTACCGATTTGCGCAATACCAAAGGGTAGTTTCACACGCGAGCTATCGACGACATTTTTGAAATTGACAAAGATACCCTGTGCTGTTTCAGGACGCAAAAACGCTGCACCTTCTTCGCCGCTGAGAGCACCCACATACGTTTTGAACATCAAGTTAAATTCACGGGGCTCAGTGAGTGTGCCGAGTTCGTTTGCATCGGGTGCCAGCACCATTGAAAAGTCGTCAACCTTTTCAAGCGATATAAACTTCTCCCACTTCAGCGACTCGGCATCTTTTCCTCGTAGGTTGAAGAACTTAAGCGCCCGTCGTTGAGTGTCTTCGTCTTCAGTGTCCGCTTCGACCATGGTAGTCACGAAGATGCGTTGGCCTTTGGCCTCCACCCAGCGGCCTCGAACTTGGTCATGTCGGTAACGCTTCCGAGTCTGACGGCAATCGACCATGTAGTCATGAAACAGGTCGTAGTGGCCTGAGCATTTCCAAACTTGAGGATGCATGATGATGGTGCAATCCAGTCCGGTCATTTCGTATTCCGCTGGAGCGCCTTGCATGACCGATAATTCATCGTGTCCGCTCACCATGTCTCGCCACCACGCGTCTTTAACGTTGCGCTTTAGTTCGACACCGAGTGGCCCGTAGTCCCAGAAGCCGTTCAAGCCGCCATAGATTTCACTGGACTGAAACATATAGCCACGGCGTTTGCAAAGCGAAACGAGCTTTTCCATCTGCATCATGGGTGCGAACTTTTCTTTTGAACAATAGTTGGTGAGGGTGACCCCGCGGGGACGTCAAACTGTTTTTTTGAGCGTTACGATACGAGCTTGGCCTGCCAGGTCTTTGGCAACCTGCGGTGCGTCCCAACCCGCACCCACAAAGGAGGCTAGTTTGGAGTTGAGCATGGGCGAGAATTCGAAAATGCAATAGCCACCTGGTTTCAAATGAGACTGCGCTTCGAGCAGCAATCTTTCAATCACTTCGCTCCCAAGTGGTCCAGCAACTAGAGCCATCTGCGGTTCGAATTTGCGAACGGTGGCAGGCAACTGATCGTATTCGGCCTCTGAAACGTAAGGTGGATTGCTGAGTACGAGATCGAACATGCGGTCGGCCGGGAGCGCGGCGAGTAGGTCGCTCTCGAGAAACGTAATTCGGTCTTCGGACAGTTGATGCTTCTCAGCGTTGCGGTGGGCGACTGCGAGTGCGGCCGGCGATTTGTCGATGGCTGTCACGTGGCAATTCTTTAAGTGCTTTGCAATGGTCACCGCAATCGCGCCGCTGCCAGTGCCTACGTCTACGACAGTCACTGGTTGCGAATTGAATTCCTTGGCTCGATCTAAGGCTGCAACTACCAAGTGTTCGGTCTCGGGGCGCGGAATTAGCACGTCAGGGTTCACTTCGAACTGCATCGAATAAAACTCTTTGTAGCCAACCAAGTAGGCTACTGGAGTTCCTTCGTTGCGTCGACGAACTAGCTCACGAAACGCGACCTTGGCTTCTTCTTGAGGTTCTTGATCGAACGATGTGTACAGTTCAATGCGTTGTCTCCCGCAGGCATGCGCGAGCAGCACTTCAGCATCTAGTCGAGGCGAGGCCGAGCCACCTTTTTTTAGGTACTCGGTGGTCCATGTGAGCAGCTTCCCGATCGTCCATGTTTCAGTGGTACTCATCCGTCCGTCTCCATATCGCCGCGGAGTTGATCGCGCTCGTATTCAAGCAGAGCTTTCGTCATGGGCGCTAGGTCACCTGCGATGACCTGATCCAATTTGTAAAGCGTAAAGTTGATACGATGGTCTGTCACACGATTCTGAGGAAAATTGTAAGTTCGGATGCGTTCGCTGCGATCACCAGAACCGATCAACGACTTGCGAGTATCAGAACGTTTTTTCATTTCTTCTTGGCGAAGATGATCATAAATGCGGCTCTTCAGCACGCGAATCGCTTTCGCTAGATTCTTTCCTTGGCTCTTTTCGTCTTGGCACTGCACCACGATTCCCGTTTCGTAATGCGTCAATCGAATCGCCGTTTCGGTCTTGTTGACGTGCTGACCACCTGGACCGCTCGCGCAGAATTTGTCGACTCGGTAATCGTCCTTTTTAAGATCGATTTCCACATCTTCGGGTTCGGCCATTACCGCCACCGTTGCAGCCGAGGTATGCACTCGACCTTGAGTTTCCGTTTCGGGGACGCGCTGCACACGATGGCCACCGCTTTCGAATTGCAGTTCGCGATAGACTCCGTCCCCTTCGAGGCCGATGACAATCTCTTTGAAGCCGCCTCGCTCTGAAGCGCTCATGTCCATGATCTCTGTGCGCCAACCCTTGGCATCGGCATTGCGTTTGTACATTTCATACAAATCGCGAGCGAACAAAGCCGCCTCTTCGCCTCCGGTCCCAGCGCGAATCTCCATTACACAACTGCTGCGGTTGGCGTCTTCGCCACCGATGGTCGATTCGAGTAGTTCGTCCCAAAGCGTCTCACGTTGCTTCTGCAACGATGTGAATTCCTCTTGGGCCATCGAGCGTTCTTCGGGATCCTCACTCTTCGACATTTCTGCCAAGTCGTGCATATCGTCGCTCATTTTTTTATAGCTTCGATACTTGTGCGCGATCCGCGAAAGCGATCCGTGCTCGCGCGCGTAAGCGGCGATCTTGCTCGAGTCGGACATGATATCCGGCTGGCTCATCAGATACTCAAGATCTTCGAAGCGTTTGAGTTTTCCTTCAAGTTCAGCACGAACGTTCATAGCAGTTTACTTAGGGAGGTTGGATGGTTTAAAAGCCTGTTGGCTAGCCTAATGTGTCAGCTCGCGGCGCTCTCAATTGAGTTTTCGGGGCCGAGCCTGCGAGGCACTGTTTTCCAGCAGTCCCTCTGCACAGCCACGGATGCAGAGTGCGCCAAAGCCTAGAACCCACGGCAGTCAGCGAACCTCTCTCCACCTAAAAACAAATAGCCCGACGTGATATTTACCACGACGGGCTACTTTGGTTGCTTTGTATCAGCCGCGCGCTGCAGCCCACCGGGTCGCGTTTGACTGTCCTGGGCGTTGAGAAAGCCCGCGCAGGCGTCATAAAACCCAGCGTAGCTATTTTTTCTTCTTGCCTTGCAGACTGGCGTAAGTCCCAGCAGCAAATTTATTTTGGAATTTCTCGATTCGGCCAGCGGTGTCAACGTACTTCAACTTGCCGGTGTAAAACGGATGGCAAGCGTTGCAAATGTCGACGCGAATTTCAGGGCGAGTGCTGCGAGTTTGGAAGGTATTTCCACAACCGCAGGTAACCTTAGTCTCTTGATACTTGGGATGAATGCTGTCTTTCATCGGTCGCTCAACTGATCTGTCTCAAAATTCTTGGCTGGTGGCTGGCAGACAATCTGCTATGCCCGGTGTACACCAACACTAGTGAAGGTTACGCATCTTAACCACGGCATTCAAGTGCCTCAATGCCAAACGAGCTCCCAGCCCCTGTAACCGGCGAATATTGCATCACAGTTACGATCAACGTCCAGTAACAGCTTCCAGAGTCCAAATCAAAAGTCCCGCCACTTCCGCAAAACACGTCACCTACAGGAAATTTACCAAGCCAAAAGAACTACAAAACTCGTCTTGCAGATGGGTTTTTAGCCCTTAGACCACGTGACAGCGGTTTCGCAAAACGAGATGCTTGAAGCACTCCCGCTGACGCTTTTCATGCCTACTGTCGCTCGCGGCGCTCGAAGAACTGGGCTAATAGCTCCCTAAATGAACAGGTAGACCGGATATGGATCGACAAGAGTCCTTAAAGTTGCTGGATGAGTACGTTTCTAGCGTTGCATTGAAGCGGCATATGTTTGCGGTGGAAGCGGCAGTGCGCGCCTATGCAAAAAAATTTGGCGAAGATGAAGAGCTTTGGGGAACAGTCGGCTTACTGCATGACTTCGATTACGAACGATGGCCAAACCCGCCAGATCATCCGATTGAGGGAAGCAAAATTCTGCGGGAGCGAGGTTACCCCGACGAGGTGATCTACGCGATTCTGTCGCATGCCGATTATCTGTCAGATCGATTTCCACGGCGGTCACGACTGGATAAAACGCTTTACGCCTGCGATGAGCTGTGTGGGTTCATTACGGCGGTTGCAATGGTACGTCCGGAGCGTTTGAAGGGATTATCCGCCAAGAGTGTGCATAAGAAACTTAAGCAATTGAGTTTTGCTGCGGCGGTTAATCGATCTGATATTACCAACGGCGCTGCGGATCTCGGTGTCGATCTCGACGAGCATATCGAGTTCTGCGCGGCGGCAATGAATGAGGTTGCGGCAGAACTCGGGTTGTCAGTCGGATAAACACTCCTCCGATCAATTCGCAGGTGGCGGGACGTTGAAGTCAATTCCTTTGGCCGGACCAACCGCAGGTGCTGTGCCGTTTTCATTAGTTGAATTTGCTGGTGACCCGTTACCTGCACCTGCTTGGGGCGCAGGAGCCACGGGTTCATTGATTACAGTTTCCGAGATAATCGTCGCGTTCGGCGGTAAGAAGCTTGCGGAGGGAGCCGCACCGACTTGCGTTGGATCGAAATCACCGGAACTCACTGGACTTGGCATTTCGACCGCTTCAGGATTGTTGCGAGGGGCGAAGAAGCGACCTCGTTCGTAAGCGTCTTGATAGGCAGCGCCCGGCCATGCACCTTCGCTCATGCCCACTTGATTGTAGTTAAGCAGCGAGCCTTTCTCGCGATGGAAATCGCGCAACGCCAGTTGGTAGTCGACTAGCGATCGAAAGTAAGCGCTCTGTGACTGTGCCAACTGCTGTTGAGCTTGCAACAAGAAATTGATGTTATCCAAACCGCGTTCGTAGCGAGCTTGAAGTGCTTCGACTTGCAAGCGATCTGAATCTTGGCGATTGTAGTTCGATAGGACCAATTCGTAGGACCGCGATACTTGACGAGCTGCGTTGCTAAGATCGTGCGAGATGCGTAGTTCTTGCTCCTTTAATCGAGCCGACTCACGCGCCAAGTTCCAGCGGGCGTTTGCCAGCGCCGCGCCGGCTTGACGCATACCAACTGGGTAAGCCAACTCTAAGCCAGCTTGCCACTCTTGGAAGTTGCCCTCGAAAATATTTTGGTAGAGCGAGTCGTATTGATTGTTAGGATCGCGGGGTCCTATCAGCGTATCACCCAAACCGCGGTAGCGATATTGACTGAGGAAGTCGAGCGTTGGTAAGCGATTGTGCCGTGCAGCGATGACTTCTAATTCGCGGCGTTTGATGTTCCACTTTTGTCGGCGAATTTCCACGCGGCGCGTTAGAGCATCGTTCAGCGAAGAGTTCCAGTCGAGTACCACTTCACCTTCCATGGGTTGGCTGATGGGCTTGAGCAGAACGCCGTCAGTCGCACTTAATCCCATTAGATAGCGGAGATTCTGTTCGGACGCATACAGACCTTGCCTACCGGCGAGCGCATCTTTGACTTGGACGTCAAAGTTATAATACTGCGAACGCGATTGAGCTTCGGCGGCTGCATCGCCACCGCGAGCACCCACTTTTTGCAATTCCTTCAAACGCTGCCAAGTGAGCAAAGAGCTATTCCGACCCGCTACGCGAGCCTCCAGATCGTGATACGCAAAATACAGTTCCCAGTAAGCGGACTCCACGTCGTTGATAAACGTAATGATCCCTTGCTCGAAATCCGCAAGTGAAATGTCGGTGTTGATGCGAGCGATCAGAACACCGTTGTATTGTCCCACGCCACTGTTCGGGCCGGCGATGCGATTGAAATCAACTCCTGCTCCACGAAGCAATGGCTGACGATACTCGGCTTCTAACCAACCGGTGTAAGCGCTGCTGAACAAACGGTTCGGAGTGTTCGTCAAATCGTAATTCACCACGTTGCGAGCTGCGAAGCGGGCACCTGTGGCGGTCCGCTTGGCAATCTCGTAGTTGAATACAGCGGCCGTTTGTTCAGTCGAGAAGACTTGGAACTGCTGCAGAATGGGATTCACTGCAATGTTGTTCGGGCGGTTGTTCTTTTGCCAGAATAACTGCGAAGTGACTTGGGCGTCGAAAGCGGACAGCGCTGCTTCAACACCGATGAGCGGATTGGTTTCAGTGATCGCGGGATCGAAGTTTGTGATGACGCCAGCCGGTGCTTGCACAATACTGCCGCCGAGCGACCTGAGGATGTCGCTGTTTTGGAGAGCCAAGCGGATGACCTCGTCCAGTTGAACTTCACGGGTGACAATGTCAGCCGGATTTTCCAACATGAGCGGAGCGGGTGTGGAGACCACTTCGGCTGCCAAACAGGATTTAACGCTCGGATACTCGATCTGCGTTGATACCGATTTGTAATAGCTCGGTGACGTCGTCTCTTGAAAATGGAACCGGTGAATTTTGGCGCAACCTGTGGTAACAGCCAGTGACGCAGCTAACCATCCGAGCAGGCGATTCCGTTTAGTCGATCGCATTGAATTACTTCCTTAGTAGCCGTAGCTAAGAACCAAATCGGGCTTATGGTTCCACCCGAACTGCAGGTACACTGCAGCGCATGTTGTTTCGCCGTACAATCCGTATCGGCGCTCCTACAGCGCTAACTCGATTTACTAGAACGCGACGCATAACAAGAGTTAATGCCAGCACTGTCGCGAGAGGAATAACCTGCAAAGTCAACACGCGAGCGTCACATCGATGCTGAACCGCTTCATTTCATAGAGTTGCCAAGCGAACTGCGAAGCACAGCAAGAGC
>JANPLP010000757.1:0-8243 GCA_031426595.1 Planctomycetia bacterium
AGGATTGCGGGCAACGAAGCAAAGTAGGCACGCGCGGCGGTTCCTTCGTAGCCAAGCAGTGTGCCAGCCGACTCTGCCCGATCGATCCCTCGCAAAGAACCACGAATCGAATCGATTTCGGTCACGATGGCGGTTCGATTGCTTTTACCACCGCGCGTACATCGCAAAAGGTATCGCAATTGCATTTCAACTTTGGCGTGAACAAGGGCGCGTGCCAATCGCAGCCGAGTCGATTCGTCCTGAAGTGCGGCATACTGTCGGATACGTTGTTGTACACGTCCTGGTGAGGCGGTCGTCCCGGCCGCGAATTTGCCACTGAACGACATCCACTGAACGGCGACTCCGTGGTACGAGCACAAATGGATGGCTTGTGTGGAGATTTGTCCGTAGCCATGGATCACGACGGAATCGATGTCTTCTATGGGTACTGTTTGCTTGGTCTCCTTTCGATTTTCGTCTTCTGAGGTCACGACCAGTGTTTCATTACTGCGACCGATACGAGACTTGGGAGTACAAATGTGGAGCGTTTGCTTGTTTCGAAGGGACGGAAACAGCGTGGGGGTTTTTTTGGCAACCTGCGGTTCCACTAGGGTGTCACCGTGCGCAGTCTCCGATGGTTGGGCGTTGGCATCTGTGACGGCGGGATGGGGCGAGAGGCGTTCCTCCTCTGGCAAGCAAACCGGTGCCAAAGAGCATCTAATGCAGAGGTTTTCGTTGGATGTGACGGGTGGTCGGTCGGTGGTTTCTTGAAGTACTCGAGCACGTTCGATTGCCAGTTTAAGGTCCTCGATGGCTTGTTCGTCGATTGCGATGGTGGCGGTAACATTGTCAGCGTGGTAGCGGACGCGGGCTTCGAGAACCGCTTCGCCGAGCGATTCGGTCAGGAGTACGGCGTAGGCGATTGCTTGGATACGATCGCTCGGCCAAGGGAGCACTTGCTTTTTTTCGCCGCGCATGCAGCGACCGCGTTTATGTTCGTAGGCGATCCATCGTCCGTCGCGTTTGCGAACAGCATCGACTTTGCCCATGAGACCATAGAGTTCGCTCGCAACCTCCATACTGCGATGTTCGGGCGACTCGTCGTCGAGCGGAACGATTTCCTCGTGCAATCGTCGGCCAGCATATACGGCAAAATCTGCGACACGAATCTCCTCAACCTCTTCTAGGTAGAAGAGTCGCTCGCAATAGAGGAGAGCATGAAGAGACATGACACGAAGCGGGGATGTGTTGGTAATCATTGTGGTACATCTTGGAAGCCAAAATATATGATCGTTCGATGGAAGCCGTAGTTCGCGTCCGTGGCCTTTCCTTGCCCAAAGTCTCCATGCTCAACTCTACCCACGCTTCATCGCTACTACTCCATAAATTATTGGTTTTTTTCATTTTGACGGTACCAAAGCTAGAATTCGCAATTGGGCTTCCAATTACTACTGCTAAAAAATGTGTAGATTTTCAGGGAAACCGAATATTTTGGATGCCAAACATTTGGGCACTCATCCCTAGCCCATCTAAAGAGGAGAGAGCCAGAAATCAAAAGCAGCATCTCTCAAATGATGCGAGGAGCGTTACGTTTCCTAGACTAGATCAATATGTGCATGCACCCTTCTCACTCAGTGAGAAGGACTAGAGATGGTATGGTCTTGAACTTGAGATCAAAAGGAGGATATTAACGGCATCTCGTCAATCTGAGGTACATCGCGGACGGCGCGCAATTCCATGTCACCCGTAGCGTATCTCGTTCCTGCGGACCCGATATGATCTACCCAAACAGGGAGTGTCATGCGACCTCGTTCTTTGAGAACGAATAATCGAACCGACTGTTCTGGTTCACGGGCTGAGTAGCGTTCCACAAGCAAAACCTCATCGACAAGATGCGTGCTCTCACCCAGTGATAATCCACCGAATCTTTCGATCTGCGATCGTCGAACGGGTGACAATGCATTAACAACTCGTGATTCCAACGTAGAAGTTTGCTCTCGTTCGTAGCTTGAATCGAGCCAAATCACGAGCTGAACATTGGTAAGCAACTGTTGATAATCCGGTCGCGTGTTTCCCGGAGAGCCAAGCGGCTTCGACTTGACTCGCCAAACGGTACGTAAAACCGCACTTTTTTCCGGTGTACCAATCAATCCGCAAGTGACGCGAGCATGTTCATGCTTTACTCGGTCGGCTTCCCCGACGAGCGAAAGCAAGAAACCGTAACAGGTTGACGGAGGTGGAATAGGATCGGTTTCCAAGTACTCACGTGCCATTCCTTTACGGAAACAAGCGACGGGTACAGACACATAGATACCAAGCATTGTCGACTCCTCTCTAGGCCTTGGCCAAAATCGCTTTATCGATTGCGCCTGTCACAGACTTTGCCGCCGCTTTCACGCCACTGACCGCAATCCCTTTAGACTTGAGTTCCTTCGCCAGAGTCGACTCCAGATCACTGACACCCACGAACAGTTCCTTTGGATCGATATCGCCGCAGTCGATTCGTTGGATCAATGCATGTGCGTCAACTGTTTCCCCGGCGTCCGTTGTGTTGTAACAGTACAAGAAACGTGGTGCGGGATCGGTGGTAACTCGGAACACAACGATATCCGGAGCAAAGTCATACAAAAAACGTCCGTGATTGCCAGCGACAGTTCGCAAGGAACAGATTCCATCGATCGCTTGCTTGGCACGGGCTGGATCACGAAGACGAGCGGGCGTCATGGCCGCACCAAATTGATATCGAGTCGCATGCACTTCGGTGCCATATGGAACTGGATTCGTACCCTTCTTGGCGGCGGAAGGGGTCGCGCCGGGGGAAGCTGCGTTGAAGGTTACATCACCCGACCATGGAGTCAGCGAGACAGCACGAGTCACTTCCAAGACTGCGCGTCGTACATTGGCCGATCCCGCTGTACCTTCTTCATTCGATGCCTCAGCGGTCATGAATCCCAACAGGTCGTCATCGATATAGACACTCTTCTTGGCATCTGCCCAGCCGGAGAATTTATGATCTTGCCAAATGTTGGCACGTAGGTTCTCATCCCAGCTTCGATTGGTCGTTTCCGATTCTGCTAACTGGCGACGTATTGCAAATCGAATGGCTTCTGCGCTGACCGTCGAATGCGTTTGCCCTTTCCAAATAATCTTTTGAAGAGTGGTGATGTTCCCTTCATTCTCCGCACGATTGTTGGCAGCGGTACCAAATGAGGTGACAACGTTTGCAAAAATATGTAAGGCCATGTTTATTTCCTGGTTAGAGTTCTTTGAGTATGAATGTAAGTGACTACGACTAAGATGCTTCCGGTAGTTTTTCAGCGTCACTTGGATCCGGGGCTTCAATTTCCTTGGCTCCAGTACCGGTGTAGCTTGCGAGTGCCAGCAACGATAGGTCGCGAGCGAGTTGCCATTTCGTCTGGCTGCTAAGCCAAGGCAAAATGGCTTTCCAATGTTCCTTAAGAACCGGATTGATTCCCGCTCGTCCGAACAGATCACAAAGTGACTTGCGGAACTGATCAGGAGTCTTCGAACCTGAAAATGCGAGCCGCCACTTGTCGAACTCACCTTGCATTCGATTCTTCATGGCACCTTGCTTGCCTTTGTTTTCGCTAGCGATTTGGCCAAGCCTTTGCTTGATCGCTTGATGAACAGCCAGCACAATGGCTTTCTCACCGCTATCGTTCCATTCCACGTTTTCGATCATGGTCTTTATATCAATCGCAACTAAGAGGGAGCCATTTTCGCAGGGTGGCTCCGGTGGCTGCGATTCTTTGATCGCAATTTGCTAGCTGTCTGATTACAGTTGGACACACGATTCCAATTTCAAAAAACGCCTCGCCGTAAAACTATCAACTTTTACAGCGAGACTTGACTCACGGGACTTATCCTCCCGATTGCCCAACTCCAATCCTGATCATTGCCAGCAGGCTTCGCAAGGTTCGAAGCCATCTTCTTTTCAATGCAGTTGCCTGTGGCATCAGTGCAATCGTTCTTTTACGCCCAATCATCGCGCCCAAGTGTTCTGCAGCAATCAATGCAGACTCGATGCCGCTAGGTTCGAGCGGATACTACGCCGCAAGGAATCCACGCGGAATGCGAACCGAAAATACCGTTGAACAGATCAAGGCCGCTCGAAACGGGCCGAACAACATCGTCGAAGACGGCTCAGAATCAAAGAAGAGCAGCTTCGGCTCACCCTAAGCATTCCCGTTTTGCCCGTTCCCTACGAGGGCTATACAAATCCGCCAAAGTCGCGGCGCACAAAGAAATCTTCTTGCCATCGTTCCGGCTGCTTTGTCTCTTGGGAAGTCGATCCAAAAACGCCTCACAAAAAATTCTGTAGCCTTTTGTGCGGTAACGATTTACGTGCAGCTTGTGCTCGAGTTGAACGTTATTACAAAGCTCGCGGAGCGATCGGAAAGATCACCTCTGCCAATCGCATGAATGTCCTCCTTGCCAAGCCCGGTTCGCGTGCGCAGCTTAGGGCTTTCGAGTCCGTTGTCTTACGCTGTTGAGTCTATGTGACCGGCGAAGAACTCTTCGTGCGGTCGACTGGTTCCAAAAAACGTGCGAGGCCATCCGGCGATGCCACTTCCAACAACGGTTCCAGCAGGGGACTTGGTTCGTTCTTTGCACTTATCCGACTTCGACCTCAGGTTCGATCGCTACAGGCTCATTCAGCCCAAAGCCGATCTGCTCATGGCTCGTTCGTTGGCCAAGTACAGTCAACTTGCACCGGTCGTCTACTGTCCGCTCGAAGGATCGCTGGTACTCGTCGATGGCTTCAAACGTTTACGGGCCGCACGTACTCTCAAAGGGATAACTTCTCTCCAAGCTCGAGTTTTAGAAGTCGATGAGCATGCCGCCAAAGCTGCCATCTTTAATCTCAATCTGGTCACCTCGAAGCCCAATGAGCTCGAAGAATCATGGATCATCTATGCCCTCGTTCACGACGATGGTCTGCCTCAAATTGAGGTGGCTCAAATGCTCGGCCGTCACAAATCGTGGGTCAATCGGCGATTGGCGCTCATCGAACGGCTCACCGCCGAGGCTCGCGAAGCTCTTCGGTTGGGGCTTCTAACACCTACTCAAGCTCGACACCTGACTCAGTTGCCGCGCGGCAACCAAAACGCAGCCATGCAGTGCGCCACCGAGCATGCACTCACGTCGCGAGAACTCTCCGAAACTGTGAAGCTCCTGCAAGGAGCCAGCACGCAAGAGCAATCGCAATTCGTTCTTGAAAAACCTCGTGAAGCCATCCGACAATCGCAAGACCAATACGTTCATCAATGGGATCCTCGAATGAGCACTGCAGGCAATCGAGTGGCAAAACGCTTGGGACTCCTTCTGGATGCTACCACCAAGATGAATCATTGGCTGCGTTTGACTGGCCGAAGTGAACTCCAAGCCTGCGATCGCTCTGTTCTCGCTCCTAGCTTCGTCAAACTCCAACACGAAGCATCGATTCTAACCGAAGCTACAACCGACTTTATCAAGGAAATACAACAACCATGAACATTGATCCTCTGACAAAGAACGACATTATCTCGCGTTGGATGAACCATCAAAGTGTGCGCAGCATCGCCAAAGACACACAAATCGGTCGAAAAACGATCGCCCGCCTTATTCGTCAACATGCAGCACAAACGCAATCCACTCCATCCGATTCAGCTACCGATTCGGCACTAGATTCAAAGCCAGCTTGTTTCGGCCCAGCCAAACTCACTCGCAAGTCGAAGCTCGGTCCGTACCTAGATTCCTTGAAGCAGTTGCTCTCTCGTTACCCCAATATCACCGCTCAGCGAGCCTTCGAAGAGTTATGCAAACTGGGTTTCGAAGGAAGTTACTCCACTCTTCGCACGTTCATGAAGAAGCATCGTTCGAAGCCGAAGGCCCCAGTGATTCGATTCGAGACTCCGCCTGGTGCTCAAGCTCAAATGGATTGGTCGACTTACTCGATCGACTTCACGCAAGAGGGACGTCGTCGAGTTCAGTTCTTCAGCTATATCCTTGGTTATTCCAGGCGGCAATACGTCTGCTTCACCGAACGTCAAGACTTCGAAACGACTGTCCGTCAACATGTCTTCGCCTTCGAGCATCTTGGCGGTGCCGCAGCCACTTGCCTTTACGACAACATGAAAGTCGTTGTCCTTCGCTGGGAAGATGGACAGCCGATCTACAATCCACGCTTCCTATCGTTCGCAACGCATTATGGCTTCAAGCCCTGGGCATGCGAACCGAAGCGGCCAGAAACCAAAGGCAAGGTCGAACGTCCATTCGACTATGCCGAAAAGAATCTTCTCAATGGACGTACCTTTCGGTCGTTAGAGCATCTCAATGAAGTAGCTCGATGGTGGCTTGCGGAAAAGAATGATGTTCGCATTCATGGAACTACGAAACGAACTCCGGTAGAACTTCATGAAGAAGAGAAACCGTTTCTGATCGATCTTCCGGCGATTCGCTTCGACACGGCTCAAGTGGTTTATCGTAGGGTCGATAGCGAAGGCTTTATCAACTACGCAGACAGTCGGTACAGCGTACCATGGCGGTTGATCGGCCAGTTAATCCCCGTTCGAATTCTCGAAGATCAACTAGAAATCTTCAATACTACAATCGATAAGGTGGCCACCCATCAACAGCTTCGCGGCAGACACGAGAAGCAGAGCCAAGACAGCCATCGTCCGCCAAGCGATCATCATGAGCAGCTTGCCATCCTTCGAGAAAAGTACACGCAATGGGGACCGGTGGCCTTGGAGTATTTCGACGGAATCCTACGCAAGTGCCGCAATAGCCGACACGAAGCCCAGCGGATCTTGTCGCTGCTTTACGGCTATCCGAAGAAAGATGGCTTAGCGGCCATACAACGAGGAATTCAATACCACGCATACGGCTATCAAAAGTTAGAGCGGATCTTAGCTCACATTGGAACGCCGAAACCCAGTTGGGAACTCTTAAGCCAGCGAGAACAAGAAGCGTTGCAACGAATCACGGAATCGACGCGCGTCGAAGCTCGATCGAGCAAGGAGTACCAACAACTGTTTGACCAAGAAAGAACTATTCAAAGCCATGACGAAGACTCCCAAAACGAACCCGATTCCAAATCATCGGGAGACGATCTTGCATTACCTGGAAGTCCTGAAAATGAAGCTGAAGGCGGAGCAGCTTGATAGCTTCCTGCAGGAACATGGCAATGGAAAGCTGAGTGTCCTTGAGACTTTAGCCAAGTTCTTAGAGATCCCCGCGCATGCCAGCCAAGAAACGGCCATAGCCTATCGGATCAAGCGTGCAGGCTTCCCGACCGAAGCGACGCTTGAATCCTATGATTGGAGTCGCAATCCGACGACGATCAGGAAAGAGCCATTCTTAGAACTGGCAACAGGCGAGTTCATTCGCAGAAAAGAAAACGCTGCGTTTGTGGGTGAAAGCGGTCTTGGAAAAACACATCTAATGCAAGGGATCGCACGAAAATGTTGTGCATTGGGGTACCGAGTCCGGTATGAAACGAGCGCCAGTTTGATCGAATCATTGAACCAATCCCGCGCGGTGAAGGCTTTAACACCAAAAGTCCGATATTACTGTTCGTGGGACATGTTGATCATCGACGAATTCGGTTTCGACAAATTGGAGCGTAAGGAAGTGCCTGATGCATTGAGTCTTCTTTATAAAGTGATCGATGGTCGGAATCGGAGAAACTCGACAGCGGTGATCACGAATGTGAGCTTCGATGACTGGACGGAGTACTTGGGAGATCCACCGATGACGATGGCGCTCTTAGATCGGGTGGTGGACCAAACGAATCTGATCAAATTCGAAGGGGAGTCGATTCGAGGCGAAGCGTTGAGAAAGCTCAAGAAGAAATCAGGCGGATGAGGATCGACTACGGAGAATTGAAGGGCCGCATTCGATTAGAGGAGTTGCTGAGGCAAATAGGATGGACAAGAACCGAGGGCCGTGGAGATCAACTTCGCGGCCCTTGTCCATTACCGGCATGCTGTTCGAGAGAAGCGAGTGCATCGAAATCGGCGAAGAGATCGTTTAGTGTTCACACGGGCAAAAATGTGTACAGGTGTTTTGACTGCGGTAGCAGTGGAAACGTCTTGGACTTCTGGCAGTCGTACCGACGGCAATCCCTTTCGGATTCAGCCAAAGAGTTGGTCGAATACTTAGAATCAGGCAACCATAGTTGCGTTTCTGAGGCACCACCTAACCCACAACCCACTCTGAACCACCCTGCGAAAATGGCTCGTTCTTAGTTGCGATTGATA
>JANPLP010000758.1:0-4967 GCA_031426595.1 Planctomycetia bacterium
CGACGTTGCCAGGCAATCGACGTCATCTCGGCCGAATTCATCCGATCACGCAGACGATCGAGCATCTCAAAGAGATCATGGGCCGATTGGGATTCGCTGTCGTCGAAGGTCCCGAAGTCGAGGATACCTGGCACAACTTTATCGCGTTGAACATTCCAGAGGATCATCCTGCCCGCGACCCGCTCGATAACTTTTACCTCAGCGTGGCTGGCAAGACATCGGTCGACGTCAGCGCGGAAGAAGCTCGTTTGCTGCGCAGCCAAACTAGCACGGTCCAGATCCGCGTGATGGAAGCCAATCCACCGCCGGTCCGCATCATATCTCTCGGCCGAGTCTATCGACCGGACCCCGCCGACGCGACTCACTTTCCGATGTTTCATCAGATGGAAGGACTGTGGATCGAACGCGGCGTGAATATGGCTCAACTGAAAAGTGTGCTGCGGATGTTTGCGACCAGCTACCTGGGCGGCGATGTAACAATTCGATTTCGGCCCAGCTTTTTTCCATTCACGGAACCGAGCGTGGAAGCGGATTTTTTGTGGAATGACCAGTGGATCGAGTTCGGCGGCGCGGGCATGGTCGATCCCAATGTGCTGAAAGCGGTCGGTTACGATCCTGAACAGGTCACTGGTTTTGCATTCGGTTTAGGTGTTGAACGCTTGTGCATGCGGCGCCACGGAGTGCTCGATATTCGCGATTTGTATCGCAACGATCTTCGCTTCCTCCATCAATTCTAGAACTTTTCCGTAAGGCACCAGTGCGATGCTTGTTTGCTGGGAGTGGCTCTCGCAATACGTGAATTTGGCAACCGATCCAGACACGCTTGCCCATCGCTTTGCTATGTCCGGGTTGAATCATGAATCGACCGCTCGCGTCGGTTCCGACACTGTGATCGATCTCGAAGTCACCAGCAACCGCGGCGATTGCTTGGGGCACATCGGTGTCGCGCGCGAAGCTTCCGTGCTGCTCAATTCGCCGCTCTGCATTCCCAACCCGCAACCGAAAGCTGCAGGCGGGCCAGTCAGCGAAGCTCTTAAAGTTGACAATCAGTTTGCCAGTGGTTGTTCTCGCTATACCGCGCGCATTATTCGTGGCGTAAAGATAGGACGCAGCCCCGCGTGGCTCGTACGACGTCTCGCTGCAATTGGCATCAACACCGTAAACAATGTGGTGGACGTAACCAACTACGTCATGATGGAATGCGGCCAACCTCTGCACGCCTTTGATCTCAAGCACGTGCGTGGCGGAAAAATAATCGTTCGCGCGGCGGGAAAAGGGGAAAAGTTCACAGCGATCGACCACCACACTTATGAACTCGACGAACGCATGATTGTGATCGCCGATGCGGAACGCGCAGTGGCCCTCGGCGGCGTCATGGGCGGAGCTGAAAGTGAAGTCTCGGAGAGCACCACCGACTTACTAATCGAATCGGCCGCGTTCGAACCGTTGCTTATCCGTCGCGCGGCTCGTAAGTTGAAATTGCAAAGTCCCAGTTCCTATCGCTTCGAACGTCGTCCCGACCCGGCGGGGCTCGACTGGGCAAGTAGCCGTTGCTGCGAACTGATTCTGGAAATTGCAGGAGGCACTTTGTGCGAAGGAGCCGTCGATACCGCGGCGGAACCGCCACCGCGAGAACCGGTCCCGTTTCGGCTATCGCAAATCGAACGCGTTCTCGGAATTGATATTTCAACTCATGAAACTGAACGCATCTTGAAAGCGTTAGGGTGCGAAGTTTCCACTGCCAACCCGTCGACCATAATCGTCACGCCTCCTAGTTGGCGCGCCGATTTGCAGCGCGAGGTGGACTTAATCGAGGAAGTCGCCCGCATTCATGGTTATGAAAAAATCCCTGAGAACGTCGCCGTGCCGCTGTCAGTTGCAGCGCAGCGCCCGAAAGATGTCGCGCTTCGGCGGGCGAGGCAAGTACTAAGCGCATACGGCATTGATGAAGCTATGACTCCGAGTGTGGTCACGGAACAACTGGATCAATGCGGCAGCGTCTGGACCGAAGCGCCCGCCCTGACCACCGAGATACCGCTGCTGATCGGTGCCAAGTTTTTACGTCGCGCCTTGCTGCCGAGTTTGCTCGCCGCCAAGTACACCAATCAATCACAATCGATTCGCGACGCCCAGTTGTACGAAGTTGCGACCGTCTTCATCCCTGGTCCCAATGGCGAACTACTCCCGCGCGAACAATCGACCTTGGCCCTAGTTGGTCTCAGCGATTTGTCTGCCATTAAAGGTGCTGTCGAGGACTTGATTGCCCAGATCTCTAGCAAAAAAACTTCGGTGCAGTGGATTGTTTCGGACCATCCTTGCTTTGCCAACGGTTCTTCGCAACGTGTCGAACTGAACGGTTCGCTGCTTGGATTTGTGGGCCTCGTTCATCCAAAAATACAGAGCCGTCTGGGGCTGGATCAACCTGTGGCTGCAGCAGAATTAAGCGTTGATTTGCTGACGACGTCCCTGGAAGAAGTGCGTCGCGCGGACGCGGTGAGCGCATTCCCATCCATCGCTCGCGACTTAAATTTTATCGTTGACGAATCGCTTCGTTGGGCCGAACTCGAATCGGCGTGCCGAGCCGTGGGTGGCGAGTTTCTCAAGGCAGTTCAGTATTGCGAGACTTATCGCGATGCGAAAAAAGATGGAGCCGGCAAGAAACGTACGCTGCTCACTCTCCAGTTCCAAAGTATGGATCGGACTTTGAACAGCGAAGAAGTTGATCAAGCTGTCGCGAAGATCATCGCAACCTGTGCAGACAAGTTCGCCGCGAAGCTGCTGGGCTGATATTGCTGGGCTGATGTGAAACAAAGCCAAGCAGTTCCTGAGGATTCCGCTTCACGTAACTCAGCTGCGTAAACCGGAGCGACTTACACCTAAGAAATCTATCGGCAGATTCGGCTGTTCGTCCGTCGCTAATTGAATCAAGATTTCGCCGAGTACCGAAGCGAACTTGAAGCCGTGGCCGCTTAGCCCAGCGGCGAATGAGATCTGCGGATAAACGGGGTGGCGGTCTACGATAAAGTGCTCATCGGGGCTCATCGTGTACATACAAACGGTGTGACCGGTGGCTGGAAAGGCAATCTCCGGCAAGTGCGACCGCACGAAGTGATCAACTTGACGGCGCTCTTCCGTATCCAAGCTCCGATCGAGATCGGTAGCATCGCACACTGTTTCGCCCCCGCTATGCTGCGCGACCTTCAAGCCGCGCGCGTCACGAACCGGGAACCCGTAAAAGTAACCGTGTTTCGTTTCGTAGAAGAAAGTCGGAGATTGTGAGCTCAACTGATAGCTGGTCGGCTTGGAGGGTTGGTACCAGTGCAAGTGCTTACGCAGGACCTTCAGATGCAACCCGAGCCCTGCGAGCAGGTCATTGGCCCAAGCTCCTGCCGTGACGACTAACCGCGCAGCCACAAACTGCTCTTCTGCCGTGTTGACGCGAACTTCGTTCCCGTCTACCTCGTAGCTGAGCACACGCTGGTTAAACCGCAGGTCACCGCCCTCGCGTCGCGCTTCCTTGATGTACTGCCGAATACACTCTTCGACCAACAAAAAACCTGCGTTCGACTCGAACAGGGCGACCGCATCGTCAGGCAAAGAGAAACCGGCGAATCGTTGATCAAAATCGCGCCGATCAATTTGTTCCAACGGCAGGTGATGCAGTTTTGCGGAATGGCGAACGCCCTGGACCAACACACCCGATTCGGGGCCGATTTCGAGCAACCCCGTGCGATAAAACTGGCGTGTTCCGACGGCGTCTTCAAACTCGTTCCACAGCCTGTAGGCACGTTTCAACAACGGCACATAATCGGCATGCTCAAAATAGGCTTGACGGATAACGCGTGTATCGCCATGCGAGCTACCTCGCGCGTGAACGGGCTCGAATTGCTCAAGTGCCAATACGCGCAGATTGCGTTTGGCAGCGTAGTAGGCGACCGCGCTGCCAACACCTCCGCAGCCGATAACGATCAAGTCAAAGTGATTCGAACGGGGCATGGAGAGGTTTGAAGTTTGGATTTCGAAAACGAAAGAGGCATGGCAAATGTCTTAGCATTTACATAGCGACACTTAAGGTACGAACTGAAATTCCGGCGCGTTGAGCAACGCCCAGGCAGCATCTTCAGCGCGTGCTCGCCAATCGCTGGTTAGACGCTGTGTGGGACTAGGACCTGCCGCTAGTTCCCGCTCGACATCACGCATCAGTTCATTTGCGCGAACATCGAAGTGATTCGACCAAGTCACGAAGCCGCGATGAACAGGAGCCAACCGCTGCGTCTTCGGTGGTTCTTGCAGTCGCTCGGCGAACCCTTCACTGAGTGCGCTGACAAACGCTTGGCGTTCTTCGGGCCGCGGATGTCGACTGAGAATTCGCAGAAACAATTGGTCAACAAACTGCTCCGGTGAAGTGGCTTGTAAGGCTTCTTCCGTCAGTTCACTGTCGTCGGTAAAGCGCGTGATCCAGCCGGTGAGGTTACCGTTTGCCACCACACCAGGTTGCACGACGTTCGGTTCTGTTTCCCGGTGGCTCGTGGGCGCTTGCCGCGATGAACGCCAGCCGAACGCTTCCATACATTCGACTACAGCGGCCGCTTTAGGCAAAGCCAAGCTAGGTCGATCGCGTTCATTAGATAGGGAGGTCAACTGCCAAGCCTTCCTAGCTGGACCGAGGTTTAAAAAATTCTGTATCGACTGAGAGGCTTCTGGATCAAAAGTGACCGCTTCCGTTTCCAGCCCCACACCTACCACTGCATGCGCCGAATCCACCACTTGCTCCGCGGACAACCGTCGGGGCCAAGGTGCAGCGAAAGCGAGCTCACCTTCTATGGATTGGCCATCGACTGGTTTTCTTTGGTAGATGTCTGAGTCCATGATCATTCGGACGAGTCGCTTGAGATCGTAACCGCCGTCGACCAATTCGCGACTGAGGTAATTTAGTAGCGCTTCATTGCGAGGGTTCACTTCATCCC
>JANPLP010000759.1:0-7434 GCA_031426595.1 Planctomycetia bacterium
TGTTGGAGCTGCGTTCCGTTGCTAATGTGAACGTAGCACGCGGGGTGCACGAGTTTGCGTTAGTCCTGGAATTGAATATTGTCGATCCCGAGCCGCTTCATCTTTTTGTAAAGCGTGGTGCGATTGATGCCGAGTTGATCGGCGGTCTGATTGCGACTAAAGCTGTTGATTCGCAGCACTTCTAAAATGATTTGTCTTTCAGGGCCCTCGAGAGCATCGCGCAGAGTCTGGCCGCGAGCTATGGCGACGGCTGATCGGCCACCCGATTGATGCCGCAGCAAAGCTGGCGGGAGCAAGTCTAGGTCGATTATTGGCGACTTGGTTAGCAAAACGGCGCGCTGGACTACATTTTCGAGCTCGCGAATGTTGCCAGGCCAACCGTAAGTGACCATGGCTTCCATCGCAGCAGGTGTAAACCCATCGATCTCTTTCACGACATCTTTGAGGGTCTTTTGCAGGAAGTGCTCGACCAACAATGGGATGTCCGCTGGCCGTTCGCGAAGTGAGGGCAATTCGAGATGAATGACGTTTATGCGGTAGAAAAGATCTTGTCGGAAACGTCCTTCCTCGACCGCTTTTTCAAGATTTTCGTTGGTCGCTAACACAACGCGGGTGTCGACAGAAATCGTATCGACGCCACCGACCGGCTCAAACTGAAATTCTTGTAGGATTCGTAGCAGTTTGATCTGCATGGCGGTGGACGCAGTTCCGATCTCGTCCAAAAAAATCGTCCCCGAGTCGGCATGTTGAAACTTGCCAACCTTGGCTTGTTGCGCCCCGGTGAAAGCCCCTGCAACGTGGCCAAACAGCTCGCTTTCCAACAGATTATCAGGCAATGCGCCGCAAGCGACCTCGACGAAGGGATTGCGTTGACGACGGCTGCGTCGATGAATGGCTCGCGCGATCATCGACTTACCAGTACCGTTTTCGCCGGTGATCAGAATAGTGGCTCGCGTATCCGCCACGCTGTCGATGACATCGAATATTCGGAGCATGCGGGCATCGTGGCTGAGAATGTTCTCGAGCCCGGTGCGCCGATCGAGTTCGAGTTTGAGCTGTCGATTTTCTTCTACGACGCGACGTTGATTGACAGCGCGGTTGAGCGTGGTGAGCAACTCTTGGTCGATGATCGGCTTGGTCAGCAGATCGAAAGCGCCTGCGCTGACCGCTTCCGCACCTGCGTCAGGGCCTGCATAGCCGGTCATCATGACAACTGGCAAGTCAGAGTATTGCTTTCGACAGTGCTTCAGCAGTGTGAGGCCATCATCCCCTTCAAGCACAATGTCGCTGAGGCATACATCGAAGGATTCAGCCTTCAGTTTCTGGCGAGCCTGCGCCGACGAACTGACTGGGGTAACCTCAAATCCTTGATCGCTCAACCAGCTTGCCATCGACTCTAAGAGCCAGCGGTCATCGTCCACAAGGAGTAGTTTGATGGGATGCATAAATGAGTCCAGGGCTTCAGTTCGATTCGAGGCGTCTCCTAGTATTTAGGTCGAAAAAGCCACCTAGGCAAATGCGTTGATGCATTTACGCGACATGTGCTTATGTAGAATGTCGCAAAAACGCCGCGCATTTGATAGCTTGCCTTTGCTTACATAGCGGTTTCCCGATTTACAGCGAAGCAAAAATAGTGAAAATACGCACAGACAAGTGCGGAGGTCCGTCGGTTCACCCAGGAGCCGCACAAAGTTGACCCGCAGTAGCTAAATCAGAATTGATTGCTTTCCACCGCTCACTTGTCGGCTACAATGGTCTATGTGGGGTAAGTAACGCTCTGGCTCGTCCAGAATGCCATGTCCAAAATAGGGGTAATTAAATTGGCCATCCGTCTACTCGTTGCAGATGATCATGAAGTCGTCAGAAGTGGCATTGGTACGCTTCTCGAAGGAAGTGATGTGGAGATCGTTGGTTTGACCGGAACGGTCGAAGACACGGTCACGCTCACGAAACAAGTCTCCCCGGATGTCGTCTTACTGGACGTTCGCATGGGTGAAGAAGATGGGTTAATCGCGCTGGAGCAAATCCGCTGCGAAAAGCCTGAATTGCCGGTGATAATGATTTCGACCTACGACAATCCAACTTATGTGGCTCGTGCCATCGCCCTGGGCGCCCACGATTACATTCTGAAGGATTCCTCAAGAATCGAAGTGCTAGAAGCGGTTCGACGGGCTGCGGCCAAAGAATCGCCCTCTGACGGAAGCATCCTTCGTCGCATTCAAGTGACGATGGCGAAGCGTAAAGACCGCACCGATTCGAAGGACGTTCCGTTGACGAACCGCGAGCTTCAGGTGCTGCGTCATATCGCGCTCGGATTGAGTAACAAAGAGATCGGCACCTCACTGGCAATCAGTGTTGAGACGGTCAAAGAGCATGTGCAGAACATTCTCCGCAAATTGGATACTGCTGACCGAACGGCAGCCGCCGTGTGGGCCGTTAAGAGCGGATTGATTGGCGATTAGTACTTCTTTGCTGCAGCACTTTACGAAACCGTCGGACAATTGCCCTGTCCAGGCCGGTTAGTGTCAACGCTGCCCCGAGACTGCTGGACGAGACCTGCAACTTGAGTTCTGAATGCCGTTGCCGAGGCCGTCATCTTCAAGGCTCAGAGTTTATCCGGGAGCGGCTCTATGTTTATCCGGGAGCGGCTGCACGTGCAATTTCGTGCCGATTATGCCAAAGGTACAGCACGCGGAGTTTGAGCGGCGGATGTTGCCCGTCGGTTTCTCCCAAGGCCTCAGGCGTGTGAAACAATTCCGCCTCTGGCTGAGACTCGATCATAGCGACCAGCGCTGGTAGGTTCCGCTCTGAAAATCGAATCTCATTCGTATCGTCGAGCAACGCTTCCCAGTCCAAGCGAGGAACGCGCTGAAGTGCCTTGAGTTTCCGCATTGTTTTTTCGAGCTCTGCACCGGCTTCAGCATCCACGTCGCTCTGCCACATGTATCGAAGAAAACCGCCGATAGTCGCGCCCTGTTGAGAACGCTTTTCAATTTGCTTCGCGACTGCCTTCTGAATCTCTTCCGGAGTGGCGTGACCGTAAGGGATGGCAGCAAAGATTGCTTCGACAACTTCGTGTGCATCCAGTTTCCCTTGGCTGGATGAGAGGATCGCTTGCTGCTGAATGGCTGTCAGCACTTCCATTTCCGCTCCGAGCTTCATCAACCCAGCCACGGAAGTGGAGATACCGTTCACTTGAGCTCCCAGATCGTCGCATAGGAACTCGATGGCCATCGAATGACGGGCGCGCTGCCACGCAGCCACCCACCAAAAGGCTTGCGAGCAAACCAGCAGCGCGATCATGCTGAAGAAGCCTTCCATACCAAGCGACTGCGCGACCAACATGCCCAACATGGAGCCTAGGACCAGTGTTAGCAGACGGTAGCGATCCGATAACAGATAGTGACGATAGTAATGCCCCAGTTCATGCCCCATGATGTCCTGGATCTCATCGGCGCTCAACTTGTGAAGCACTTGGCGATTCAAATAAATCCCGTTTAGAGCTCGAAACAGTCGCCCCATGCCAACATGCATCATGGCCGCGTTCATCGACTTGTCGGCTACAACGTAAACCGGCAGTCGATCGTCTGGCAATCGAAGTCTGCGGAGGGTGTCTTGATAGAGTTTTGCAAGTTTATGCTTGTCAAAGTCGCCGAAGCGAGTCTGTTCTTTGAGCTCCTCGATCCGTTTCTTTTTGACCACCCAAAATCGAAGCAACTCCATCGCAAACGGGCCCACGACCGCACCGATCGCTACCGTTGTAACCCACGGCTCGGCGATGGCCCGATTCCAGTCGATCAGGATCGCCAGGACAATAACGGCTAGAAACTGAGCAACCGCCAGCATCACCCCCCAGCGATTGGCGGTTTCGATTTGTTGTAGAAGCTGCTGGCGACGTGGAACGTTGAAGGGAGCAGCGTTAGGCGTCCGCAGCGCAGAGCCACCGATTAAGTCACCGATCGAGTCATTGTATGGCGGCATGTTAATACATCGCGCTGAAGAGACTGGACAGCCAGCCCACGGCTGGCTTACCGCGTGTCTGGTAGTACACGCGGCCTGGCCCGGTGTATTTCACTACAAGTCCTTCGCCGGACAAAATCGAGTCCTTAACGCTTTTCGTGGCTTTGACCAGTTGGAACTGCACCGTGTCTGAAAAGGCGACCATGAAGCGATTATCTACAAAAAAGTTCTCGCCATCGGTCAGTTCTTTTTCAACGATCGCACCATAGGTTTGACAGAACACGGTCCCCTCTCCCATCGCATGCAACAAGAACAGGCCGGTCTTGGCCATCATCCCCTTAACACCACCGTACTTGATGTTCAGTTGACAATCACCAACGTTGGCGAGGTAAGAACCTCGTGTTAAGAAGAAGCCACCACTGCCGGCGAGTTGGATGGTAAGGATATCGCCCTGCGCATCGGGCGCCAGCATGAGCAATTGCCCGTCACGTTTTGCACGAAATTCGGCTGTGAATAGATTTTCCCCGCCCAGCACACTCTTCATGCCCCCGAACCAAGAACCGGGCTTGGCAGAATTCTTGCGGCCGACAGAAGCGGTTAACTGCAGCCCTGAGGTCATCGACAGCATACTGTTCGGCTGCGCGACGACGACGTCTGCCTCATCCAGCTTGATCTCTAGAACTGAAAAAACGGGCGCGTACTTGATGCAGTATTCCATAGAGCGGTTTCAAGTTTCCTATGCTTTCCAGCTTCCTGTGGGTTCTATCTGTGGAGCGTTTTATGTTTGCAGCTATTCGAAACGGCAGTTTGCTACCAGCTTCGAGACTTGCCTAAGGGGAACGTCGAGCCAGCATCCGATGCCGACACATTTGTCCAGTGTGCGAGCTCAACGAAGCCTCATTTGTCCACACCCAACTTTACGCGGGAGCGGCCATCAAAGCTAATAATTTGGTGTGGTATTTGTAGATCAACTCGGCATCCACCTTCCGCACCGAATCAGTCTTCGACACCGGGCGCCACACGCTGCTTCAGCATGTAACTTCCAAATGCAATCACCGCTAGAATCCCCAAGAAGATGAACAACGCCACCATACGGGAAACGCCTAAGATGTCCGAAATACCGGTGATGCAGATGTCATAAATGACCACGCGGATAAACCAGCCAACGATTGCCCCGATACCACCGCCACGAGCACCCAGCAAAGAAAGATTCCGCATTTACAATACTCCGAAGTGATGTACAAAACCGCCTTGCCGCCCCCCTCTGGTTCGCCCTTCCCTTGTGTGTCGCGTTAATTTTTTCGACGGGATCGTATCACTAGGCGCGGCTTGCCACAGTGGGCTTATTATTCCTACCCGAACGATGGCTGCATGTCAACTAAATAGCGGAATTTACGATCTGACTAGGAAATCCCATTCACCGATGCAAGAATCTGGTTGGTAGCCAGCGACTTGTTTAAGACATAGAAATGGATGCCTGGGACACCGGCATCGATCAAGCCTTGGACTTGTTGGCGCGCGTGCTCGACACCGACGCAGAACTGTCCTTGTTCCTCGGACTGCGCAGTCAATTTTGAAACGAAATCTTCTGGCAGCCGGGCTTTGCAAAGCGACGCGATTCGCTGGACTTGCGCTAAGCTGAGCACGGGAAGAATCCCAGGCACAATCGGAATCGAGATTCCAGCGGCTACACAGCGATCTCGAAAGCGAAAGAAGTCGTCGTTGTCGTAGAATAACTGTGTTACGACCACGTCCGCACCCGCGTCGACTTTTCTTTTCAAGTTGATCAAATCCACTTCGGCGCTGGGCGCCTCTTGGTGAACCTCAGGATAGCCCGCCACCGCAATTCCGAATTCAGGGAACTCAGCTCGCAGCATCTCCACCAACTCATTCGCATAGCTCAAGCCACCATCTACCGGCTTGAATTCGGTTTCACCTTTGGGTGGATCACCCCGCAGAGCCACGATGTAATCGACGCCGTTTTCGCGGGCTGCAGTCAGGTAGTCGCGAAGTTGCTCGCGCGTGGATCCGACGCAGGTGAGGTGCGAAGCGACTGGGATCCCGTACTCTCGCTTCACCGCCGCCGCGATGCTCATCGTGCGATCACGAGTCGAGCCTCCGGCACCGTAAGTGCACGTGAAGTAGTCGGGTTTGTGCATCGCTAATTCGCTGACCGTCGTCATCAAATCTGCTACGCCTGCATCCGATTTCGGAGGGAACAGCTCGAAAGATAGGACACATTTATTGGAAGTGTAGAGCGAATTGAGTTTCATTGGATTAGCTAACGCGTTTTAATGTACGATGCGAGAGTCGGTTTACAATTGGCAGATCGACCGCCAATCCCCGACCGGCGAAGCTCCAGGGGAGTTTCCACGGTACCACAGAGCACTTATGGGACTGTCAACTTTAATTTGCCGTAGGAATTAATCCCAGCCGTAGTGGAACAGAAACTGCCACTCTAGCCAACAAATTCGTTGTAACTGTATTAGCTGGGGGGACTGTGAGGCCAAAGCTCGCTCGCATTCGTCGACCAGCGTCGAGGGAAGTTTAGTGGGGTCGGAAAGGTCCAGGCTCACATCTTGCCAAGCTGTTTCGCTGGCGGCTCGGTCCGTTAACGCGCCTTCGGCCGACGCGTTTTCTCCCAAGGTTTTACTGCCCGTGGCTTTACGCACTGAGCTGGAGTTTTCCGGACGGGTAAAACCTGCTGCTTCGTCGCTCCATTGGCAGATTTGCTCGGCCAACTGGACAAACACCGGATGATTTCCGACTTTTCGGAACCAGTACTTTGCATTCCAAAAATCACCCTCGCGTCGATGCATAATGCCGTGCCAAAATGCCCCTTCGCGGGTGTCAATCCGCTGGCTGATTTCATGCGAGCGATCCAAATCGCCGGCTAACAGCCAAAGGGCCGATTCGGCCAATTCGCCCTGAAACTGCGAGTGCTTGTGCAGTAAATTCTGCACACGCTGGACCGTGACGTCACACTTCCGCCCCGCATCCAGCGATGGCATCGGAGCGAGCTCGATCAGTTCTAGCAAGTCGACAGGGAATTGCGCGGAAAATGGAAAATCGACTTGCGGCATTTCGAATCCACTCCGCCATCACTCAAAACCAAGAAGCTACTAACCAGCATTTCGCAAACCGTTTCAGCTCAACTGCGCACTGCCTTAACTTATCGCAGACCGACCCAACCAACCAGTCTGGCATCACGGGCAGCGTCCGATAATTGCGGGGTTGAACTATCGCCGCCGTTTCCGCAGCGCGCAGGCTCGTCCTGACGGCAATTCTCCAGCTTTGGCAAGCCACTCAGCAGCGCGGACTAGTCGCTCACAACCTTCCAGGTGGCACGCTATTCTCCCCTGCGACAAAGTGGTTAAACTTTCGTGCACTCAGCGGTTTGCAACAGGAGGCCGTAGGGAAACGCTCAGCCGAACGCGGCTCTGATTTTTCGAGCTGTGTCAGATTTTGCCAAAG
>JANPLP010000760.1:0-9877 GCA_031426595.1 Planctomycetia bacterium
ACAGGTGGCGAACACCTGGCCGATCGACAAGCTGCTGCAATGGCTGGAGCGGTAGTGAGCAGTCAGATTTATCGTCCAGGGAGCCAAGGTTCTCTGAGGGGATGCGAGGTGCGGTCCAGCCAGTCGGGAGCTGCTGTGCCGAGAGGGGATTAGGCTACTAGCCAGTTCCGGCGGCTTGCATTAACTTCGTACTTTCGGTTAGGCCAGCGAGCGGGCCGAGCGACCTGCTTTATCCGTCGATTTGCCTTCGATGGCACCGCCGCTAAACTAAACACGCAAACTCGTTTGATCCCACAACGCCAAAGGCTGCAAAGGGCTTTATGAAATTCAAATTCCCCGTGGTCATCATCGACGAGGATTTTCTTTCGGGTAATGCTTCAGGCTTGGGGGTGCGAGCCTTAGCGGAAGCGATGGAGCGTGAGGGAGCCGAGGTGGCGGGCGTGACCAACTACGGCGACTTGTCGCAGTTCGCGCAGCAGCAGAGTCGCGCTTCGGCATTTATTTTGTCGATCGACGACGATGAGTTTGCGACCGAAGGCGCGATGGCTCCAGCGATCAACAATTTACGATCGTTCATTAGTGAGATCCGAAACAAGAATTCGGACATTCCTATTTTCTTATACGGCGAGACTCGAACATCGCGGCATATTCCTAACGAAATCCTGCGTGAGCTGCACGGTTTCATTCATATGTTTGAGGATACGCCCGAGTTTGTAGCGCGGCACATTCTCCGCGAAGCTAAAGCTTACACAGATGGCCTGGCGCCGCCGTTTTTCCGTGCGCTGGTGCATTATGCGCAGGATGGTTCGTATTCATGGCATTGCCCGGGTCACTCAGGTGGCGTGGCGTTCTTAAAGAGTCCTGTAGGGCAAATGTTTCATCAGTTTTTTGGTGAAAACATGCTTCGAGCCGACGTTTGCAATGCCGTCGAAGAACTTGGCCAGTTGCTTGATCATACGGGCCCGGTAGCAGCGTCGGAAAGAAACGCTGCGCGAATTTTTGGAGCTGATCATTGCTTCTTTGTTACAAATGGGACTTCAACATCGAACAAGATCGTCTGGCACTCGACGGTGGCGAATGGCGACATCGTGGTGGTCGATCGAAACTGCCACAAATCGGTGCTTCACGCGATCATTATGACTGGTGCTGTTCCCGTCTTCTTGCGACCAACTCGCAATAATCTGGGAATCATTGGACCCATTCCACGCGATGAATTTCTACCGGAAAGTATCCAGCGCAAGATTGCTGAGAATCCATTTGCAGTGGAAGCACAGGCACTGCATCCTGATCGCCAGCCCCGTATTCTTACGATCACGCAAAGCACCTATGACGGCATCGTTTATAACGTCGAGGCGTTGAAGGAATTGCTGGACGGTCAGATCGGTACGTTGCATTTTGACGAAGCTTGGTTGCCGCACGCCGCCTTCCACCACTTTTATAAAGACATGCATGCGATCCGAAAGGATAGCCCGAAGACCAATGAAGCGATGATTTTCGCAACTCACTCGACGCACAAGTTGTTAGCTGGGATATCGCAAGCTTCACAAATATTGGTGCGTGAGCCGAAGAACAGGAAACTTGATCGACATACCTTCAACGAAGCCTACTTGATGCACGCTTCGACATCGCCTCAGTACGCCATTATCGCTTCGTGCGACGTGGCAGCGGCGATGATGGAACCGCCGGGTGGAACGGCGCTAGTGGAAGAGTCGATTATGGAAGCGATCGATTTCCGGCGCGCGATGCGTAAAGTCGATGACGAATGGGGCAGCGATTGGTGGTTTAAAGTCTGGGGCCCCGATAGCCTGGTCGACGAGGGCATCGGCGAACGCAGCGACTGGATCCTCCATGCAGACGAGAACTGGCACGGCTTTGGCAATCTCGCGCCGGGCTTCAATATGCTCGACCCGATCAAAGCTACCGTGATCACGCCGGGGTTGGATGTATCTGGTCAGTTCGCTGAGTCCGGAATCCCGGCGTCGATCGTAACACGCTATCTGGTGGAGCACGGAGTCATCGTTGAGAAGACTGGCCTCTATTCATTCTTTATCATGTTCACGATCGGAATTACCAAAGGTCGCTGGAACACGCTGCTCAGTTCGCTGCAGCAGTTTAAAGATGACTATGACAAGAACATGCCGATGTGGAAGATCCTCCCCGAATTCGCGGCTCAGTTCCCACGCTATGAAGCAATCGGATTGCGCGACCTGTCCCAGCAGATTCATGACACTTACAAAACGCATGATGTCGCGAGGGTGACGACCGAAATGTATCTATCGCCGATGCAGCCAGCGATGAAACCATCGGATGCGTTCGCCATGATGGCTCACGGTGAGGTGGACCGTGTCGAGATCGATGCTTTGGAAGGCCGTGCTACGGCTGTATTGCTAACACCTTACCCGCCTGGCATCCCGCTTCTTATTCCTGGCGAGCGTTTTAATCAAACGATCATTGAGTACTTGCGATTCGCGCGCATGTTCAACGAAATGTTCCCTGGCTTTGACACCGACATTCATGGCCTGGTCGAGGATGTTGTCGATGGCAAACGGAACTATTACGTCGATTGTGTACGGATGAAATAAAAGAACCGCGCTGCGAAGCGCGGTTCTGATATTCAAGTCGTTGCTTTTTTAATCGTTTCTCCCGAACAATGGCTCAGCGGATCGCAGGGGCATTGTTCATCGGTGGCAATGCAATCTGAGTGTTCGTGCCTGGCAGTGGCGGAAGCCCGGGATTGAACGCTGGGTCAGCGACATTAGTACCCTGAGCAGTCTGCGTTGGCGGAGCTGGAGTTGCAGTGGCGACGTCGAGTGTCTCTTGGAGCGAAGCTGCATTTTCAAAGTCGAGCACGAGCGTTTCTTCGCTACCTGTGATCTTGAAACCTAGACCAGCGATTCGCCAGCCTTCCGTCTCTTGGTGAACTTCACAGACGATTTCGGTAACTTCAGGTGCCTGGCCGGCTAGCGTGGGCTCTGTCCATTGGCATTCCACCAACGCGACAGTCTTTTCAGCATAAGGAAAACCGACTCGACCGATCTGGTACTTACCTTCTGGAGAGCCTAGCGGCTGAATTTGAAAGTTGGTCTTCAGTACTTGCTCGCGGGCAAGATTCGTAAGTACGCCATTGGCAGTCGCTTCGTCACCGCGACGCAGACTGTCGAGAAACACCGCGACGGCTTGAGCCGGTTCAGTACCGACGCCGTCGATTACCACAGGCTGTGTAGGCGCTGCGGCATTTGAATTAGGAGCAGAGTTGTTTTGAGCCGCTTTGTTATCCGTGTCGCCATTGCAGCCGAACATCATGGACAAAGCTAAGACGGCCGCTGGGCAAGCAAGTCTTTTCATTTGAAGTTACGTCCCTGTAACAAGTTTCGCGTTGGAATACGCCATTAAAGGCGATGAAATTCATTTTCGGCGAACGACTAGTTTGACTGAGTGCTAATTTAGATTGACTGAGTGCTAACTAGATTCGCTCCAGAAACTCTAGGTAGTCGTTCATTTTCGGTCAATGCGAATTCTGGAGGCTCGATGAGTGATGCTAGCGATTCTCCGCTTTCCTCAAGAATTCAATCCGTAGTACTTGGCTTTTGATCGCGAAATGGATAGGCCGCGTTTAATCGCGAACGAGTTCAGCGACGACGGGGCTGTTGAAATTTAGATTTGTGGATACGTTTTGGACATCGTCGTGGTCCTCGAGGACTTCAAGGAGTTTTAGGACCCTTTTAGCCGTGTCGCTGTCGACATCTACGGTGTTCTGCGCGATGCGTGTGATCTCTTTCAATTCGACTGCTATTCCGGCCGCTTCAAATGCGGAAGTGCATGCGGTAAAGTTCTCAGGCAACGTATAAATCTCAACTTTGCCGTCGACGATATCTGCGTCTTGTGCACCGTTTTCGATGGCGAGCTCAATGATCTGGTCTTCATTGCCGCCGCTGGGGGCGATCACAATGACACCTTTGCGTTCGAACAAGTAGGAGACGCATCCCGTTCCGCCTAAGTTGCCGCCGTGGACATCAAAGACCTTACGGATCTCTGGGGCGGTGCGGTTGCGGTTGTCGGTCATGATATCGCACATGATGGCAACACCGGCGGGCCCATAACCTTCGTAGAGAATTTCTTCGACGTCACCGCCGTCGAGCTCGCCTATGCCCTTCTTGATCGCGCGCTCAATATTGTCTTTAGGGACACTCACTGCCTTCGCGTCCACTATCGCAGCTCGCAGGCGGATATTGGCGTCGGGGTCTCCGCCACCAAGTTTCGCGGCGACGATGATGGCTTTCGACATCTTTGACCAAAGCTTGCTCCGTTTGCTATCGACCAAGGCTTTCTTGTGTTTGATATTAGCGGAGTGTGAATGTCCAGCCATGATTCACTTGTGGGGAAGTCGGTTGAGCGAGGTGTATTAGTTGCCGCGATGAGTGACTACTTGGGCTTACGCTTGGTGGTCTTAGTACTAGCGGCCCTTTTGGCGACGTGCTTCGCAAGTGGCGGAGCAGCCTTTTTCGCAGGAGCCTTTTTTGGAGCCGGTTTGCTATCACTTTTCGTCAATGGCTTTTCAGCAGGCTTAGCGGGAGGCTTGACTGGGACTTTGGATGGCGTCTTTGAAACAGTCTTCTCCGCGACCTTCTCAACCGGTTTCTGAGTTGCTTTTTCGGTTGCTTTTTCAGAGGACTTAGTGGCGTTCTTTTCCGTTAAGGTTCCCGTTTTAGCCTTCGGTTTTACAGGCTCTGGGACAGGGGCTACTTTGTCAGTTTTCTTAGCAATAACCTTTGTGGGCGCAGGCTTTTCTACCTTTGCAACAGGCTTGGGCTCTTCCTTCTTCGGAGGTGGCTCGACAGCCCCAGCCTCCTTCAGCATCGCTTTGACCTGCTTGCTCGCCGGCTGTAGCAAGCAATCCACAGCGAACTGGTGCACGCAAGATGAGAATTCAAGCCCTTTCGACTTGGCAATTGTTCGTTCGAGCCCCGGAGCTTGGCCTTTAGCAGCTTCGGCTTCAGAAACAATCTCCGTCGCGATCAATACATGCATGATCGAATCGCTGACCGGAATTGAGTGACCACCGAACGAATTTTGAGTGGTGTACCCAAGCACGAATTTGCTGATACCGCCGAGCTTTTCCAATTCCTGAACAGCTTTGCCTTGGTTCATCTTAACCATGTCGTCGATCTCGAAACTGTAGCGTGTTTCGAAGAGCGATTGAAGGTTCTTTTTGACTCGCACGGCCGCCGCAGTGGCGTCCGGCAAATTGTGTAACACTTCGGCCAGTTCGGTTACGGTCGTGACACGCACTTCGTTCCAGTCGAAATACGACTCCTGCAATCGGTGGAAGGCTTCATCAGCAGAGTCGTATCGAGCGTCCTCAAGGCAGCACGCGTAGATCAAATGTTCAAGTACCGATCGACCTTCAGGGGTAGCGACAGGCTTGTAGTATTTCTTCACGACTTTGTGCAGCAGTTGAATGCGGTCTCCGCGGTTTTTGGTGCTCATATTAAAAACATCTACTGCTGAATGAAACGTGGGGAATTGGAACTGTAATTGTCAACTTTGTCTTGTTACTCGGTGGGAGCATCCGTTGAAGGCGGTGGCAAAGTGGAGGTAAAATCCTGGGTTGGAGCGGCCTCTTTTAGCGCCAACTCTGCGGCCTCTCGTTGCTGGCGCTCCATGGCCAGTTCATGCAAAATCTTCGCGACTTCAAGGCTCTTCTTAACACCTGTGTCAAGCTCAAACGTCAGTCGCGGAACATAGCGAGTGTCGATCTTTTTAGCCAGTTGGGACTGCAAAAATCCCGACGAATTCTGAAGTCCCTTGAGGCACAGGTGCTGTTTGCCTTCCTCTGCCATTACGCTGATCAGCACTTTAGCTGAGCGCATATCCGGAGCAACTTCAACTCCCGTCACGGTAACATGTTGGACGCGAGGGTCACGAATTTCAGTGAGAATTGCCATACTCACTACTTCTCGCACGGCCTCTGCGGCTTTAAGAAGTCTGCGGCTCGTCATTGTTCTCACCTAAAAATCATGGAAGCGGAAGAAGCATGTCCGGCTAGCCACATATGGCTAGCCGAACTGGGTCGTACATGGAAACTAGCTCAGTGTTCGAGCCACTTCTTCCACCTTGTAAGCCTCAAGCACATCGTCCTGCTTCAGATCATTAAAGCCTGACAATCGGATACCGCATTCCATGCCGCGTGGAACTTCCTTGACATCGTCTTTGTGACGCTTTAGCGAATCCAATCCATAATCGCCAATGGTACGTCCATCGCGGTTCACACGAATTCGGCAACCACGTTCGATCGCACCTTGCGCAACATAGCAACCGGCAACAGTACCGACGCGTGTGATTGTGAACACAGTCTTCACCAAAGCTCTACCGAGCTCAATAACGCGTTCTTCAGGTCGCAAGCGGCCTTCAACGATCGCTTTGATGTCTTCAGCAAGTTTGTAGATGATGTCATAGCGCCGGATTTCGACATGTCGAGCGTCCGCTAGACTTCGGGCAGCTTCATCAGGAATAACATTAAAGCCAACTACCACTGCGTTGGATGCGTGCGCCAAAGTGACGTCAGCTAAAGTAATACCGCCGACGCTCTTTTGAAGGATGTTGATCTGAACTTCAGGATGTTGGAGCTTGCCAAGTTCTTTTTCGATCGCTTCTAGCGAACCGCGGGCATCAGCACGAATGATGATGTTGAGTTCGGCTACATCTTCAGACTTGCCAAGCTTGCCCGATTGAAGCAGCTCTTGGAAGGTTTCAATCGAGACTTTCGGCGAAGTTCCCGACAGCGATTGAGCGCGGGAAATATCCGATCGCGATTCGGCCAGCGAGCGTGCTTCACTAATATCTTCTAATACATAGAAGCGATCGCCAGCAGCCGGGGCAAAGTCCAAGCCCGTAATATTCACCGGTACGGACGGACCAGCCGACTGCATTTGCTTGGTAGTCTGGAGCGTGTCGTACAGCGCTTTTACGCGGCCATAGCTAGTTCCGCAAAGTACAATATCGCCGACCTTCAAGGTACCATTCTGTACCATGACTTTGGCAATAACACCCTTGTCAGCAGCTTGACCGGCCTCGAGACAAACGCCGATCGCAGGCCGATTTGGGTTGGCTCGATAGTCGTTCAGTTCGGCCACGGTCAGCAATGTTTCGAGCAATTCATCCATACCTTGGCCAGTGATGGCACTGGTACGAACCACTTCAACATCACCACCCCATTCACTGGGCGTAAGGCCATGCTCGGTCATTTGCGTCAACACGCGATTGACGTCTGCGCCTGGCAAGTCGATTTTGTTGAGCGCGACCACAATCGGCACTCCAGCGGCCTTCGCGTGGCTGATCGCTTCTTCCGTTTGAGGCATAATGCCGTCTTCGGCCGCGATAACCAGGATGGCAATATCCGTTACGTTGGCTCCACGAGCTCGCATTTCGGTGAACGCTTCGTGACCTGGCGTATCGACGAAGGAAATCTTCTTGCCATCCTTCTCGACTTGGTAAGCCCGAATGTGCTGCGTAATACCACCCGCCTCGCCGGTGACAATTCGAGTACCAATCAAGTAATCAAGCAACGAGGTCTTGCCGTGGTCGACGTGTCCCAGGAACGTAACGATCGGCGGACGAAACTCGCGAGACTCGTCGGAGTCCACTTCGTTTTCCATTTCGTCGATCAGTTCGGATTCCAACGAAGCTGGTTGGCGGAACTCAAGTTCGACGCCAAGTTCTAACGCGAGCGCTTCGGCTGCTTCAGTATCTAGGCTCGCATTGATCGTCAGGCCTTTACCCATTTGCATGAGCGTTCCGAGGACTTTTCCAGCGGGCAAACCGGAAGCTTCTAGAAAGCTGCGAACTGTACACGGCAGTTCCAAGACTGCCTTTTCTTTTCGCGGTGCCGCAGTATTGGTCCCACGATGCACGAGCGTTTTGGAATGCCGTCGACGACCGGAACCATCTTCATCTCCGGTTTCCACTGCACGTCGATTGCCTCGGCGCTTGCGTTCATCGCGAGCCGCCGCGATGCCAACGCCTTTCTTTCGCGCCAGTGCGTCTTCATCTTCATCAGTGCCGCGATGTTTGCCTTTGGCTTTATCTGCGGCTGCTTTAAATTGGCTGAGTCCGCCAGTCCCCTGAGCGGGTGGCGCGGACGACGTTGTACCCGGTTTTCCCTTCGCTCGAGAAGCAGCGGTGGCTTCCTGTGCGGCGGCCTGCTGCTGCTCTAAAGCTTCAAGCGGCGCTTTCATTCCTTGCTTGTGTCCGCTAATCGCTTCCTTGGTTAGACGGATTTCAGGGCGCTGCGGCGCGGGCTCGTTCGATTTTGCGACAGGCGCTTGCTGCTGGCTGCCTTTAGGCATCTTAGCGAGATTAATGACTGGTTCACGGCGTTGCTGCGGCCGCTTCTCAGCGGTTCCGCCATCGGCGCGGGGAGCAGTGCTGGAGTTCGTGCGGCGTGCGTCTAGCGATCGAACGCGGGCTCCGCTAGTCGATTGAGAGGCAATGTCATCACGGGATGGGCGTTGCGGATCGTTGCCAGCAGCGCGAGATGGGGCAGAGCGTGCCACTGTGATCGGAGGAGCGCTCACGGGAGCAATCGTTTCCTGAGCGATCGGAGCAGGAGCAGGAGCAAGCACAGGTGCAGGCACATTCACTGGAGCTGGTGCCGAAACAGGCGACTTGAGGGGCGCAGCAACTTGCGCTGCAGGGACGGGCGTGGGGACCGGTGCGGAAGGTATTACGATTTCCGCAGGGGCAGATCGCTCAACAATCGGAGCACGAATGGGTCCGACTGGAGCGGCTGGTTTCTCGGGTGCCGCAGCAGGGCCGCCTGCTAAATATTTCGATATGCGCGCCACTTCGTCATCTTCTAGGCTCGCAAGGGCAGACCCTTTGTTCAGGATTCCTATCCGAGTACAAATGTCAACCAGCTCTTTACTATCAATCTGCATCTCTTTAGCGAGTGCGTAGATTCTTTTCGGCACGTGAACAAGTTCCTAACAAATTTTACCTGTCGTGAACGCACACCGCATCAAGTGCTGACAACAAGTTTGGGAAGGGAGTGGTCTTCATCGGGTAGCGTTGTGAGTGAGCTACTTTTTGACACAACCACTCATCAAGCGGGGTGTCAGTTACATCGAGCGACTCCTTGGGAGAAATGCATCGAATCGGCGACCTGAACGCAGGTCATCACCAATCAGAGAGTTACTTCTGATCGGTGTCATTATTCTTGTCCATGTTATCCTCTAAAGTATCAGCCACACTTGGCACTTCTTCAGTTTCTGTCGTCTCGGAAACAACAATTTCTTCAGCCTCGGTGGCTACAGCCGCCGGCACTTCAGCTTCTGCCTCATCGGCGGCCGGCATCGCATCCGCCGCTACCGCATCTGGCGCGATGGCAACCGCAGCAGGTTGTGGTGCGTGACCAGCCGCCGCAAGTTCTTTCTTATGACGCTTAGCCGCTTCTTCAACTTTTTCCGCTGCCACCGCTCTTTCGTCCGCTTGCTCGACGATTGCGTCGACTTGCTCAGCGGTCATGCCACCCATTTCCATGAGTGCGTCGGGCTCAATCACCGACAAATCATCGTAAGATAAATAGCCCTGTTCTACCAGCCTTTGCGCTAAATCTTCTGTCATCCCTTCAATTTCCATGAAGGCCCCAACTGCGCGATCAATCTGCTCTTCGAGCTCGCTGGCGGTCATGATTTCAATGTCCCAACCAACCAGTTTACTTGCCAGGCGCACGTTCTGCCCATATTTGCCGATCGCTTGCGAAAGTTGATCTTCGCGGACCAACACAATGGCTCGGCCGATCATATCGCACAACAACACCTGCTCGGCTTCAGCCGGCTGGAGGGCAGCGGGAATCAAGACCAGCGGGTCGTCGCTCCAG
>JANPLP010000761.1:0-4889 GCA_031426595.1 Planctomycetia bacterium
ACCGTTTGTAGAACTTTCAAATTACAATCCTAGTAAATGAGCATCCGTGCGGAAAATCTCGCAAAGGCAACCAAACCTTCGACTATCGTCACGTATCAAGCACGAAATGTGCCTAAAACTGAGGGCTTTGCGAAGGGCGTGAATTGAGCGACAATAGCCACGCCCTTCGCAAAGCCTCAGAGCGTGCCACCCCAAAATTTGACCTGGACAAAGCACTACTCCTACTCTCTAAGCCATGCGTCGCAAGCTAACGACCACGCGGAGGTGGCGCGGAGGACGGTTTTCGGTATATTCGCTTGGTATGATGGTACGAAACTTCGAATCGAGCGTATTAGAAGAGTCGCGAAAGCCCAGGAGTTGCTGTGACGAATGAATCCAATCCGATGAGTGGTCAGCCGCCGGGCGCATCGCCGCACAGCATGTCACCGGCGGACGACGAAGCTGCCTTAGTGCAACTCAGCGAGGCCTTGAAAGGCATTCGTTCCCAACTGGCGCGTGTGATCGTTGGCCAGCAAGAAGTGATCGAACAACTGCTCGTGGCTATGCTCGCAGGCGGTCACTGTTTATTGGTGGGTGTTCCGGGCTTGGCGAAAACCCTGATGATCTCCAGTCTGGCGAAGGCGATTGCGCTCGAGTTCAACCGCATCCAATTCACTCCCGACTTGATGCCCGCGGACATTACGGGAACTGAAGTCATCCAAGAAGATCGCGACACGGGTGCCAGAACATTTCGTTTCATTGCCGGACCGATTTTTGCAAACGTGATCTTGGCAGACGAAATCAACCGAACGCCGCCGAAGACTCAAGCCGCTTTGCTGGAAGCGATGCAAGAGAAACAGGTCACCGCAGGGGGCAACCGACACGCTTTGCCTCGACCATTTTTTGTGCTGGCAACTCAGAACCCGATCGAGCAAGAGGGGACCTATCCGCTTCCGGAAGCGCAGCTCGATCGTTTTATGTTCAATGTTTTGGTCAGCTACCCGACTCAGGCCGATGAACTCGAGATCGTGTTGCGAACGACCAGCGATGTATCGCAGGAACTGACCACGCAAATAAGCGGGCAGGAGCTGCTCAGTTTAATGCACGTCGTACGTCGCATCGCCATCACGCCTCATCATGCACTTATCGCGACCCAATTAGCTCGGCTAACCCGACCCGATGACGATCAAGCGAGCGATCGAGTGAAACGCTGTGTCCGCTGGGGAGCAGGTCCTCGAGCCAGTCAATACATCGTACTGGGGGCGAAAGCGCGAGCCGCGATGCACGGCAGTCCCGTGGTAAGGCGCGAAGACATAGTCGCCGTCGCGCCTGCCGTTCTCAGGCACCGCATCAAACTAAATTTTCAAGCTGAAGCCGAAGGTTTTTCAATCGAGCAGATTATCCAGGAAATCATCGAGGATGTGGACAAGACAGTCGACGCGAGCCGATCGCGCGAAGGTATTGCAAAAGTCTTACGAGCTTGAGTCCTACGAACCTGAAACTATCGCTGTTCGATCGTTCCACGGTCAGCCGCCCGGCGACTCGAGGCAAAGTGTCTGTTGGCGGCGAAATATTAACTCCATGCTGCTGAAACAATCCGTTGTGGGTGAGTTTCGTAACTGAGGCGATTCAAACGCGTGAACCAAGTGCAAAAGTACTTTGACCCAGAAACGCTGTCGAAGATCCGACCGCTGGGTTTGCGTGCTCGAACGTTGGTCGAAGGTGTGATGGCGGGTTTGCATCGCAGTCCCATGCGGGGGCATTCGATCGAGTTCGCGCAGCATCGCGAATATGTGCCCGGTGACGACTTGCGGCAAGTGGATTGGAAAGTCTACGCGCGCAGCGATCGTTATTACTTGAAGCAGTATGAAGACGAAACGAATCTGGTCGCTTACCTGTTGCTCGACACCAGCGAGAGTATGCAGTACCGCGGACCGAACAGTCCACTGACAAAACTCGAGTACGCGCAGTTGATCGTCTTCAGCCTCGCTTACTTGGTAATCACGCAGCAAGATTCCGCGGGCTTAGCAACATTCACTTCCGACCTGGATAGTTGGTTGCCACCCAGCGGCAGCGCAGGGAACCTGGACGACATAATTCGCTTGATGGAAGTAGCCCCATCGGGTGCGCGAACCGATTTGCCTCGCGTCGTGGAATTAGCGGCTCAGCGTTGCAGCAAACCGGGCGTGATCGTGCTCGTAAGCGACTTGCTTGATGACCAACAACGACTATTGATGGCGTTAAAACGCTTGCGTTTTCAGCGGCATGATGTCATCGTTGTGCATGTGCTGGACGAATGCGAACTGACATTTCCGTTCGACCGCTCAACGCGTTTCGAGGGGCTCGAGGGCTTGCCCGATGTCATTACTGACCCGCTGCTAATAGGAGGAGCCTATCGTCGCGCGATGACCGCCTTCTGCACGGAGATCGAAGCCGGTTGCCGACGGCTTGGGGTAGATTACCATCGCATGCACACGAACGAATCGCTCGCCGCTACACTTCCTCCGTTGCTCGCTCGTCGTTTGACGCAGAGGAGCTAACGTGACATTGATCAACGTAGTTGGCGTGGCGGGTTTGGCAAGCGCTTGGATGTTGGTGTGGGGCGTTGCTGCCGCAATTCCTGTCGTCTTGCACTTACTCAATCGTCGTCGCCAGCAAACCGTAACTTGGGCCGCGATGCGATTGCTGATGCAAGTTATCGAGAAGCAGTCGAAGCGAGTGCGGATCGAGCAGCTGATTTTGCTGTTGTTGCGGACCTTGATCTTACTGACGTTCGCTGTGGCGCTCGCGAGGCCGTTCTTCACACCGCCCGCGGATGCGGGAACCGTAGCCGCGCAGCGAGCACCACGCTTATGGATTTTGGTGATCGATAACTCCTACTCCATGGGGTACCGCGACGAAACCGGAACTCGTTTTGTAGCCGCGCAAGACCGCGCAATAGAAATCGTACGAGCGTCGATGCGAGGCGATGCGTTCTCGATATTGACTCTTTCTTCTCCTTCGGAAGCGGTGGTCTTTCGGCCTACCTTCGATGTCGATGCAACCGTTGCAGCGCTGCGGAAATTGCAACTGTTGGATGGCGGTGCTGATCTGCCGAGTGCAGTCGCATTGATCAACGATGTCGTAACCGAATCCAATCGCTTAACTGAAATTCCGTCCGAAGTTCAAGTGGTTTTTCTCAGTGACTTTGGTTTAGACACATGGCAAGCTGCACTGCCTGCCGGTGCAGCCCTGCGCTCGCTGAAGCAATTGGCTGACGAGCAGACGGTGACGTATGAGTCGGTCTCAACGTCAGGTGCGTCAAACGTTGCTGTCAACGCGATAATGACGGCGTCGACACGAGCGCTCAAGGACCGTCCTCTGGCGGTGGACGTGTCCGTTACCAATTACGGTTCGGTCGCTCTGTCGCAAGTTCCGCTGCAATTAAATGCGAATGGTAGGTCAATCGAATCCCAGTTTCTGGACCTTCCCGCCGGTGCGTCGCGTGTAGCCCATCTGAGCGTGCAACCGCAAGTAACAGGCCTGATGACGATCACAGCATCGCTACCTGATGATCGCCTCTCGACCGACAATCAACGCAGCCTCGTGGTCGACGTGCGAGAGAGTTTCCGCGTGCTGTGCGTCGAGAATCCGTTTTCCGATGAACGGATTTTGAAAACCGCGCTGCAACCACCAATCGCTTCCGCAGGTGCTATGCGAGTGACTTCGATCTCGCAGTTGGAGTTGACATTGACGGATCTCAATGAATTCGACGCTGTCGTCATGAACGATGTGACGAACTTAAGCAGTAGTGAGTTCGACCGTGTGATGCAGTTTGTTGCAAGCGGCAGGTCAATGGTCTTGTTGCTCGGCCAGAATACGGACGCCACAACCTGGAACGGGTTGCTTAAAGATTCGGAGGGGGCGTTGGGATTCCGATTGGTTGAACCTTCGGAGTTCAGCGATTGGCGGATTGATCCGCTGGATTATGCAAGCCCCATCGTGGCACCTTTCGCTTCACACCCCGATGCGGGCTTGCTGACGACCCCGATTTTTCGGTTCTGGCGAGTGCAACTGGACGACGTTGAGACGCGTCGGCCCAAGATTGAATTGCAGCTTCAAGACGGCCGGCCGCTCGTTATGCTGAAACAGATTGGGAAAGGGCGAGTAGCGACACTTTTGAGTGCTCCGCAAACGGGTTCTCAGCAATCCGGCGCTGCGTCGACCGGCGCGGTAACTAGTGAAAATGAACCGTGGAATGCCATGGCGGCTTGGCCAAGCTTCTTACCTCTGATGCAACAGCTTGTTCAAGCCACGCTAGCGGACAGCACCACAAGTTATAACTTGTTGGTCGGTGAGCCGCTCAGTGATTCGCAGCTTGCGCAAGGCGACTCGAGTCGTGTTTGCGTTATGCGACCGGACGGCATCGAAGCTGACGTGCAAGCATCTGCTACCGACGCTGAGGGAATGCGAGCTTGGAGCTATCCGGCGACCATGCGGCGGGGTGTTTATCAAGTCACCACGGAAGGTGGTTCGCCTCGGCCTTTTTCTGTCAACATCGACCCGAATCAAAGTGACCTTCGCGCAGTGGCCGTAAATCAGCTGCCCCTGTCCACTGAAAAATCCGCTACCCAGTTTGCCGCGAAATTGGATTCAAGCACTGTACCCGATTCGAACTCGTTGGTCCGATGGCTGCTGGGCGCATTGGCGGTCATGCTGATCATCGAATCATGCTTGGCGTGGCAGTTGGGAAGGCGACTAGCATGATGCAATCTGACAGTTCCCCGGAGATCGAAGTCGCCGCCAAGACCACTGCCAACGCTGCGGCAAGTATTGAGTCGGTTTTGCAAGCGGATTGGCCGCTGCCAGTGTGGGCCACGATCATGGCTGCGATGGCTTTGGTTGCGTTGGTAGGATCGCTCTACTGGAGC
>JANPLP010000762.1:0-3091 GCA_031426595.1 Planctomycetia bacterium
CAAAAGCGCGGTGCATTATGCCGAAAGTATGCAGCAACCCACTGGCGGTTTTCGTGGTTTCGAATTTGATCCCGCCGACGACATCGAGTACTGTTTTTACGGGCTAGGCCTGCTCTCGCTGTTGGCTTCTGAGGGCAGCGATTAAGCGCTCAGTCCAGATTCAATTTTAGGGTCGATCGTATTTGTTTAAGGTTGATCGAATTTGGTTAGAGTTGATCGAATTTGGGTGGCACGCCCTGAGGCTTTGCGAAGGGCGTGGGCTTTGCGAAGCGCGTGTTTTGTGGCTTTGCGCATGGCGTGGTCTGACACTTTGTGAAGGGCGTGCCACAATAAAATTTAATCTGGACAGATCACTAGGCAGGAACTCGGTTGCTTCCGAGACGGGCGACGCGTGTTGTGTGCCCCGCTCGGCAGCTTGCACCGTGTGGCCTTGGTTTTTAAGTCCAAAGAGTTATGCTGCATTAGAGCGATCTGTTCATTAACAAAAATCCTTCGAAGCTGAGAATCTGAGTCTTTAGAATGAACCAAGTTCAACATGACGTCGTGGTCGTCGGTGGTGGTCCTGGCGGTTACGTCGCAGCCATTCGGGCGGCGCAGTTGGGTTTCAATACCGCGTGCATCGACGAGAACGACCGCTTTGGCGGAACTTGCTTGAGAGTCGGTTGCATTCCGAGCAAAGCGTTGCTGGAGTCGAGCCACCTGTTTCATGAAGCGCAGCACGGTATCGCCGCCCATGGTGTTAACGTCAGCGGAGTGCAGCTCGACTTGGCTGTCATGATGAAACGCAAAGACCAGATCGTCTCGCAACTGACCGGCGGCATCGACATGCTGCTGAAGAAAAACAAAGTTACCGCCTACCGCGGCCGCGGAAAACTGAGCGACGTGGAAACGGTCTCGGTAACGACCAAAGATGGGCCTGTCTCCATCAAAGCCAAACACATTCTCCTCGCAACCGGAAGTCGCCCGGCTACGATGCGCGGGATTGAAATGGACGGCCAACGTATCGGCGATAGCACGATGGCCCTTGGCTTTACCGAAGTTCCAAAACGATTGGTAGTGATCGGTGGCGGTTACATCGGTCTGGAACTGGGCAGCGTCTGGAAACGGCTGGGATGCGAAGTTATTGTGCTCGAAGCAATGGAACGCATCCTGCCCGGCCTCGATTCTGAGATCGGCCAGATCGCGCATCGTATCTTCGAAAAACAAGGCATTCAATTTCGCACGAAAAGCTGGGTCGAAAGCGCTCGCGTCGAAGGTGATAAGTGCATCGTGAAGTGCAAAGATGCTGAACCGATTGAATGCGATCGCGTACTTCTGTCGACCGGCCGCATCCCTTGCTCAGCCGACTTGGGGCTCGAATCCGTTGGAATTGAAACGGATAAACGCGGCTTCATTCCCGTCGATTCCAATTTCCAAACCGCAGTGAAAGGTTTGTACGCAGTCGGTGATCTAATCGGCGGCGCCATGCTGGCTCACAAAGCCAGCGAGGAAGGGATCGTCTGCATCGAACGCATCTCCGGTATGCACAGTCACGTGAACTACGATGCGATTCCAGCAATCGTATACACCAGTCCTGAGATTGCGAGCGTCGGTAAAACCGAAGAGCAGCTAAAGGAAGCGGGCGTCGAGTACATCAAAGGCATATGTCCTTACGGCGCCAGCGGCCGTGCTATGGCACTAGGTGAAACTCAAGGTCGCGTCAAGATTTTGGCTCATGCAAAAACCGATCGCGTGCTTGGAGTCCACATCATCGGTGCCCGCGCCGGCGACCTAATCGCGGAAGCCACAGCAGCCATCGAATTTGGTGCCAGCAGCGAGGACATCGCCCGCTTATGTCACGCACACCCTACGCTTTCCGAACTGCTTCACGAAGCCGCCATGGCAGTTGCCAAACGCGCGATTCATACCGCCTAGTGTTTTTGTCCAGATTGCATTTTTTGGGGTGGCACGCTCTGAGGCTTGACGAAAGGCGTGGCGAATATCGCTCAAATCACCCCCTTCGCCAAGCCTCAAGGCGTGCCACCGCACTACGACCCGCTCTAATATTAAGTCTGGACAAAGCACAAGTCTTACTTAACAGACTCAGCGCAATTAGCGTAATCAATCTCTAACGCGGTCGACTCCTCATGTCGGTCGCACCTTCGCCCCAGCACGACATCTTCCTAGCACAATAATTTCGGCTCGCAGCAATTGCCGTCCGCCGCTGGCAACAATCTTCAGCGAGCACTCGTCATTCCGCGTCGTTTCGAGAATTCCATGTAACAATTCGAGACGCTTACGCTTGGATGGATAGAGCCACCGACCGCGTGAAAGCTCTGGGGCTCGCTGAGTCCTCCACGCTGCGGTGATCGAGTCTATCTAGTCGGGAAAAGTATAATGAAAGCCTTCCAATTTGTTTCCTTTGCGGTCTTGACGCTTGTCGCAGTCCCTTTCGGACACGCGCAAGTGAATCTGTCGGCCAGCCGATTTTTCGTAGGCCAGACCATAACGGGTTCCGATGCCGAATACGACTTTGATGTCTATGCTCGCAGTGTGATGCCAACCACTAAATACTTTATTGTCTATACACTCGAAGACGGCAGTACCCATGAAATAGGTCCGATCTCAAGCTATGACGAGGCTGCCCGTGAGATCTATTTTAACTTCGAACATGACCTATCACCCGCAGGGTCGGTCGATGCGGATATTGAAGCAAGGCCAGTTCTTGAACCGCTTACTAAATTTGGTCGCTATGGGACCTATTACGAAGCAGTCTCGGTTGCCTGGCAATTGGAAACGTTTGGGTTGGAGACCGATATCCGCTCGGTTCGCAGTATCCAACTCAGAGTCAAAAGGTTTCCAAGCCTGCGATACTCACGGTAACTTGCAAAAATGTAGCCACAGTCCCCAAAACCGGCTCATCAAACGCTCAGTTTTCACTAACAGTCCTTGCCGTGGGCTCAATAAGTCGTCCAGCAACCGTCGTAGGCGGGATCAAGCCCCGCGCCGCTCCGGCATCCCCGCGCGGTCACTGATGAACCGTAATTGCCTGTCGAGCTGAACAAGAAATCAAGCTAGTGCTTTGTCCAGATTAAATTTTAGGGTGGCACGC
>JANPLP010000763.1:0-8289 GCA_031426595.1 Planctomycetia bacterium
CTAGAAAGTAAATTGTGCGGCCGGTCTCGCTGCGTGCCAGTTCGGTGGCCAATTTGATTCTTTGTGCTTCTCCACCGCTTAACGTGCTCGAACTCTGACCTAGTGCGACATAGCCTAGGCCTACTTGTTGCAAGCTTGACAGATAACGATAGATCTTGGGGAAGTTCTCAAAGAATTCAACTGCCTCATCGACGCTCATGGCAAGCACATCGGCGATCGATCGGTCGCGGTAGCGAATTTGCAATGTCTGTCGGTTGTAGCGTTGGCCGTTGCAAATCGAGCAATTCACGTAGAGGTCAGCCAAGAAGTTCATTTCAATTTTCTCTTGACCTTGTCCTTGGCACTGTGGGCAGCGACCATCGCCTGTGTTGAAACTAAAGCGGCTGGAAGAGAATCCTCGCTGTTTTGCATCGCGCGTATTCGCCCACACGACTCGAATCAGATCGAACACGCCGCAGTAGGTCGCAGGCGTACTGCGCGGTGTGCGGCCGATTGGATCTTGCGTGATCTCGATAAGCTTGTCGACGTTATCGCAGCCGCTTATTTTTTGGAAGGGTCCGACGCGACCTGCAGCTTGTCCTAACTCCCGAGCGAGCGCGGGGACTAGTGTCTCGCCGATGAGCGAGCTCTTCCCGCTGCCGCTGACTCCCGTGACGCCGACTAAGCAGCCAACGGGAATACTAACTGTAACACTTTGCAGATTATGTAAGGTTGCGCCGGTGAGTGTGATTTTCGGTTGAGTGTGAGGCTTGCGAGGCGAAGCGGGGGGATCAATCTTCAATTCTCCACGCAAGTATGTAGCGGTTACGGAGCCCTCGTGTGCAGCGACTTGTTCAGGTCGTCCCGCGGCGACAATTGTTCCGCCGAGCCTCCCTGCGCCGGGACCCATATCGATCAAGTATTGGGAGGCGCGCATCATCGCTTCGTCGTGTTCTACCACGATAACAGTGTTCCCTTGTTTCTGTAGATCTCGCAATGAATCGATCAAGCGATCGTTGTCGCGCTGATGCAAGCCGATCGACGGTTCGTCGAGGATATAGCCCACGCCGACCAGGCCGCTCCCGATACTGGTGGCCAGTCGCACGCGTTGCAATTCGCCTCCGCTTAGCGAGTCCGCAGCGCGGCTGAGCGTCAGGTAACCAAGCCCAACTTTGTTCAAAAATCGCAAGCGATGCTGCACGTCGCTGAGGATCGGTGTGGCGACCAACTGCTGATCAGGACGAAACTCGAGACCTTTAAACCAGGGGTCCAGCTCGGCGATACTTATTGAGCAGATGTCGAAGATCGACTTCCCGGCTAGCCGTATCGCCAAGGCTTCTTTTCGTAGTCGTGATCCGCCACAGGCCGGGCAAGCCAAGGCTTGTTGAAATGGTTCTAACCACTTACGATCATCCTCAGGTGTTGCATCCCGAAGATCGCTAAGCATAGTGATGAGCGCGCTGGTGAACTTTCGTTGGATGGCGGGCTTCATGACTGCGAGCGGTTCGTCCCACTGCCCGCCGTGCGCGGTCACCAGTTCTTCGAAGCGTTTCCTCAATCGACGCTTGAGAGTTGTTTCCGCAGATGCCCAAGGTAAGATCGCGCCTGCTGCCGGTGATTTACTCCAATCTCGGACAATCAGATCGGCATCGAACTGAGTCTGACTGCCCACGCCATCACATTTCGAGCAAGCACCGTAGGGACTATTAAAACTGAATGTACGAGGTTCAACTTCAGCGTAACTCACACCGCAGTTTGGGCAGGCATATTTGGTGCTGAATAGAACTTCTGTCCATTCATCCGAAGTGGCCGACAGATCAAGGTAGCTGGCTGAGACCAACCCTTCGGTCAATCGCAGAGCGACTTGTAGGGAGTCGGTGAGCCGGCCTTCGACGCCTGGTCGAAGAACTAGTTTGTCAACAATTGCTTCCACCGTATGGTTCTTGCGCACTTCCAACTCGGGCACATTCTCGATTTCGTATTGCTCGCCATCGACCCGCACTTTTACCAATCCCGCTTTTCGGATGGCGTTCAGTTCATCGCGATGTCCGCCACGTCGTCCTCGCACAACGGGAGCCATCAAGACAAGCTTCGTCGACTCGGGCAATTGCATAAGTGTTGCATGGATTTGTTCAGCCGATTGTTGTGCGATGGATAGCCCACACTCAAAGCAAGTTGGATTTCCGACGCGTGCCATCAACAATCGCAAGTAATCGTAAACTTCAGTGACGGTGGCAACGGTGCTTCGAGGGTTGGCGACACCTGTTCGTTGATCGATACAAAGCGTTGGTTGCAAACCGGTGATGCTATCGACATCGGGGCGCTGCAATTGATCGAGAAATTGGCGCGCGTAAACGGAGAGGCTTTCGATGTATTGCCGTTGGCCTTCCGCATAGACGGTGTCGAACGCTAATGAACTTTTTCCACTGCCACTGACGCCGGTGATAACAGTCAGTTGATTGTGTGGGAGGTCGATATCAACGGACTTAAGATTGTGCGTTCTCGCTCCACGCACCACAATTGCGCTGACGGTTCGGTTAGCGGCGCGCAGCGCAGTTTTGGGGAGTGCCGGTGAGCGAGGGGGGGACAATTTATCAGATTGCTTTGGCATACGAACGGGGACAGGTTTCTGGTTGGGCGTTGCGGTCCAGGCTTTCCATGAAGGTCTAAACTAACCGACATTTTCCAATTGGGCGAGCCCATTCCTTTGGGACTGAGCGGGGTGTGAGGGCAAACAATTGTGGACTGATTGATCAGTTTTGAGGTCGATAGTTGGGTCTGGCCTGTGCGTTGTAACTTCAAAACATCGATCGAAGCGATGTTGATTTTTTGCAACATTGTAGGGCCGAGTCAGGGGGGAAATGAAACGAGTGCAATTTGTTAACTCCAACTCGAGCAACAGTTTGCGGATTGGAGTCAGAGTTGTTATGGGCGGCCGGATCCGTTGCGGTGTGTGGATTGCTTCGCAGTCTGGAACTCGCAATTCCCGTGTATGACACTTCTTACTTCGGCAACTTTATGCATTCGATTACGTTAGCGGAATTAGCATCCAGTTTTGTTGGAGTAGTGCGTGGATTGTTGCATCAGCGGTTGGTCCCTCCTCATGAGGCGGCGCAGGCATTGTGGACTTTGCACCGCAGTCGATGCGATGAATGGAACTATCGATTAGCCGCGCACAGGGACGCGATAAACCGATCAGGAACCAGTGCGCGGACTCGCAAGTGGCATGAAGTCATGCCTGTGCTGCAAGAAATCTTACTTACCGAACCGCTCACGCGTACGCTAGCTTGTTTTGCAACTCAATTGGAAGAGCTGCAGCTCAGCGACGAATTCACGCCGCTGATGCACAGCAATCTAGTCTCGCATATCGAAGCTCGCCACCGCTGTTTAAACCTCATTGTGTTTGGCCCGGGGCTCTCCGTGGAGACAGTGGTCAAGCTCAATCGATTGCGCAGGCACCTTGAGATCTATGCTGATCACCTACTTGCCGCTTTGCCGTCGGTAAGCAATATGGAGGCTTACTGTTTCGATTCGAATGTGATTTCAAATACGCAACTTTCGGGCAAAGATCTGCGATCTGGCGAATTAGCTGAAGGAAAATGGCTGCACCTTCACATGCAAAATTTGGAGCACCAGTTATGGCGCAACTTGCAGAGCGATATCGACTGGCGAGCTGCCAATGGAAGGCTGAACCATCGAATTTCTCAAGCGGTCATGGCGTTGTTACCGGAGCAATTGTTCGATGGTGTCGGGGTTCCGCGTTTGAGTCGCATGGCTCAGCAGATTCGCTGCGACTCGCCCGAATCGGACGGCAAGCTGCTTGACCCAGCCGCTTGCGCGTCACCGATCAATTTTTTGTACAAACAGCCCTTTCACTCCCGCACGCTCAAAGCGCCCCATCCGCGAAAACGATGGTGATTCGAGCGTGCGTGCCCGACTGAAGGGAGTCAGGTAAGAAATCAGACGCGATTGATTTCGTAGCCTTTACGTTGTTCGCGAGCGAAAAATTTTGCTGCTTCTTCGTCGCCGATGATCTTCTCAGCTTTGGGATCCCACTTGACGACACGATTTAGTCGAGCGGCGATGGCGGACAGGTGGCACGTTCCCATGGCTTGAACGTGCGTGAAGACGTCGCTGACGGGTAGGCCACCTTCGCGAATGCAGCGGAAGAAATTGTTCTTGTGACCTTCGTGCGGTTTGCCTTTGAACAGCTTCATAACGTCCTCGTCGGTATAGGCGTCTTTGTCCCAGTTTTCTTCAATCGGCTTGCCGGAGATTTTGCCGCGGCTGACAAAAATGCGACCTTTCTCTCCTTCGAACAGGATACCGTTGCTAACAGAACGCGGGCTGTCAGCATCGGCTTCTTTATTTCCGCCGCTGGTTACATAGAGTGTTGTTCCGCTAGCGTACTTGCATTTCACGACGTAATCATGCGCTGTGTTATAGCGTAGATCGGTGGTAGCGAAACCATGCGCATAGGGAACTGGATGTTTGGCATCGGTGCCATCGAATTCGATTGGTCCGCTACCTTCTTTGTCTTCGCCTAATGCCCAAGTGGCAATGTCGATGTGATGAGCACCCCAGTCAGTGAATTTTCCGCCGCTGTATTCGTACCACCAGCGGAACTGATAGTGAGCACGTTCCTTGATGTAGTCAACTTTTGGTGCTTGGCCTAGCCACATATCCCAATTTAGGCTCTCTGGCGGCGTTTCTTTCTTGAAGTCCTCTTTCGCTACATCGCCACCGCCGATGCTGCACGTGACGGTATGGATCTTTCCGAGCAGACCTTTTTGAACCATGTTGATAGCGCGGAGGAACAAGTTTTTGGCATCGCGTTGTTGGGTACCGACCGTGAACACTAGCTCGGGGTACTTCTTGCAAGCGTTGCGAATCAGTTGGTTTTCTTCCAGCGTGAGCGTAAGAGGTTTCTGGCAAAACACATGCTTACCGGCTTGTAGTGCTTCAACAGCAATTTTCACATGCCAATGATCACAGGTCACAATGCTGACCACATCGATATCTTTGCGCTCGAGCACTTTGCGATAATCTTCGTACGCGTCAGCGGTACCTTTGCCAATTTTGGGATCATTCTTGGCTCGCTCGAGATGCTTCTTATCCACATCGCAGACTGCGAGGATATCGCCAAAATTACTGTGGCCGTGAGCGTCACCTGATCCCATGCTTCCGACACCGATACAACCGATGCGAGGTCGGTCGTTTTTAGACTGATTTGCAAAGGCTTTTTCGGTCCAGGCGAAGTAGGGTACGGTCGCTGTAACGGCCGCTCCGCTGGCGGTGGTTTTTAAAAAGTTACGGCGGGATGAATTTTGCAGGGTCATGGTAGGTTTCCTGAGAAGAGGTGGAAGGTTTAGAAAGGGTTTACTTTAAACCGTTTTTTTGAGAATATCTACTCGCTGTACTATTGGAAGCGGTACTTTTGATAGCGTATTTGAAGCGAGTTGCAGAATGCTATGAAGGGAGTGTGGTTAGTGGGCTGCTGGTTGGGTTTGGAGAATAATGCCCAGGTACACGAGGTATAAAGCTAACAGCAACACGCCACGCCTCCGCCCAATTACTCCATCGCGGGAAGGGAACGCGGGGAGCAACACACCTAAGCCAAAAGTCAGTGCCACGGCACACTCGCGCCAGCCAACCTGAATAGGATTGATAATGGCTGCGACCGCGACGATGAAAAGTCCATTAAAAATGTTGCTCCCTAAAACTGTTCCAAGACCGACTTCATCATGACCTCGCAATTTAGCAATGAGCGTTGTCGCAAGCTCTGGAACTGAGGTGCCAATGGCTACAATCGTCGCGCCAATGATGAACTCTTGAATCCCATAAGCGATCGCTATTCCACGCGCTCCGGACACAATGAAAGTTCCAGCGACGACAAGGAAGACGAGTCCGACAACGCATGAAACAAGGATCTTCCAACCGCCATCCTGACCAAGCACTTCATCGGCGGCGCTGCGTTGTTTTCGAACTTCAATTACGGTCGCGCCTAGCCACCCGACGAACACGCAGATCATTATGAAGCCATCGATGCGCGACAATACTCCATCCAGGAACATCAGCGCCGTCACGATCGGCACTAACACGGCAACTGGAAAGTCACGTTTGATTGTCTCGCGCGGCGATCGAATGGGTGAGATCACCAAGGCGATAGCTAAGATCAACGCGATATTCACAACGTTGCTGCCTAGAGCATCTCCCAAGGCGATTTCCGGTTTACCAGCGACCGCGGCGTTTATTGACACGGACAGCTCGGGACTGGAAGTTGCAAACGCAGCCACTGTCGCTCCGACTATGCCAGGGGAAATACGTGCCCAGGTAGCAAGGCCAACGGCACCGCGCACGAAAAGCTCACCGCCTATACCCGCGCATGCGACGCCGATCAGTAAATAAAAGTAGTCCATCATCTGAACCTGTTTCTAGGAACCTTACTAACGTAAGTGAGTGGAAATGCGAATTCTCATGGGCTCAACAGAGCACTGCTTCGGGTGCACTTTAGCGGACGTGCTTACACACTTCTATTCGAGCTTTAGTGGGAAGCTCAAACCGTCATAGGCCAACTCCACATTGGCGGGGAGTTCCGCATTGCATTTCTCGTATTCGAGTTCGTGCGAAATGTGCGTCAGGTAAGCTTGCTGCGGTTGAACTCGTTCGATAATTTTGAGAGCTGCGTCGATATGTAGATGCGTTGGATGCGGTTCAGCGCGAAGTGTATCGAGGATCAGTACTTCGCAGCCTTCCAGTGTCGTGAAACTCTCGTTGGGGATCTCGCTCGTATCGGTGCAGTAAGCGATATTGCCGATTCGAAATCCGAGCACTTGATAATTGGGGCCATGCAGCAAGCGAAGTGGGCGAACTCGACAGCCCAGCACGTCGAACGGATCGACGCCGATACGGCGGAACTCCAGTTGTGGGATCGCTCCCGGGTGTGTCAGTGGACCTGTTCGAAAGGCATAATCGAAGCTGCGACGGATTCGGTCTTCAACCAGCGGTTCGCAGTATAGTGGAACGGGCCCTCGCAACATGAATGGAAACAACCGCAAGTCGTCTAAGCCAAAAATGTGGTCTGCGTGTTCATGCGTGTAGAGCACTGAATGCACGATGCCGATTCCCTCACGGAGCAACTGAGTTCTAAGGTCAGGAGCGGTATCGATCAGCAGGTTGCCCCCTGGCAACCCCAGGATCGCTGAGCATCGCGTGCGTTTATTTTTTAGGTTGGTGCTCGCGCATACATCGCAACCGCAACCAATGGCTGGAACGCCGACTGAAGTGCCGGTGCCGAGCAGTATGAACTGGCCGGTGATGTCTTTTGTTCGAAACACATGCGGCACAGAAGTGAACCACTCCAACGAAGGAACAGAGAGAAACGTCAGTTTGACCGTTTTCAGAGTATTACAGGTCCAACGTCGAATGAGAAGATGGTTTATAGTACGGAACTGCTTCCCAGCAACCCAAGACCCTAGCAACCCAAGTACCTGTTAGTACCAAGATTTTTTACGGAGTTGATTTATGTTGCTGCCCCACGTCGCAACCGCTGGCCCTCTGCGATTTGTTCAAGTCGCGTTGGCTGCATTTTTGATGTCGATCATCGCGCCGGCTGGTCTGTGCGGCGCGGCGAACGTGGAAGAAAGAAGCGTTGTCCTCTATAGTAGTCGCCATGAGCGTTTTCTATCTCACGGAGGTCGCGATGAAAACCGCCGCCGTCGAAAGCTGGTTGAGAAAGCAAACTCTCCTCGAAGCTTTTTTGAACGTGCCGGTTGGTTTGATTTGTTTGGCGGCGAGTTTAGTTGCGCTCGCGTTCATCACCGCGATTGCGTTCGTCGTCGGCCTAGTTGCTTTTTCCATCACAGCGGCAATTCTCAAATCAACTTTCGACTACAACTTTCATAACGAGTTTTTGTTTTGCACAATTTTCTGCGCCACGTTTTTGCTTTGGCTCTTCGTCAGCCACTACCGGCGCAACGTCGAATATCTTCGTTACGCAAAATATCGAAACGCCAAAGTCCATGTGTCGGATGCGGGTTTAGGACGCGCATTAAATATTCTTTTGTCCGGCCCGCGTGCTGAAGACGGGATTTTCAAACAAATGTTTTACACAGGACCGCAATGGTTCATATCCGCATTTTCGATGTTTTATAGATCGATGACCTTGCTGCGTATGGACATCCAAAGCTGCGCCAAAATTTTAGTGATTCTGTTTGAAAAAGGTTCGCGCGTTTCGCTGACCGACCTAGCGAAATTGGTGCCGGATTGCAATGCGCCCAAAATTTTCCCGCAGCTGCGCGACATCGCAGA
>JANPLP010000764.1:0-13375 GCA_031426595.1 Planctomycetia bacterium
GCGTGCCACCCTAAAATTAAGCGGTAACGCTGCACTAGGAGCTCAGACAGGTTTGCAATTGAGATTGCGAGTCACGCAGATTGTCCGATACGTCCGATGTAGAAGCCGAAATCGTCCAAAATGTCTTATTTTCAAGATCTAATACGATGCAGCGATGGGCACCTCAGCCAGGCTCGGCGCGCCGTGGCGGTGGTAGAATTGGCGCTAGTTTTGCCACTGCTGTTGATCATTTTGGTGGTGGCGGTCGATTTTGCCAGATTCTTCTACAATGCTCAAGTAATCACCGACTGCGCACGAACCGCAGCCTTGTTTTCTGCGAATCCAGATCTTGCGGACAAAGTCCCCCACGAAACGGCCGTCGATTTGGCTCTTAAGTGCGCACAGGATTTGCGTCCACAACCTAATATTGAAATTGTCCGTGGGAAAGACAATCTTTCTCAAGAGTATTTCGATGCCACGGTTACGCAAACTGTCACCTTAGTTTTTCCTCTCGCGTTTCAATCTCAATACGTTATTTCCCGCACTGCGCGAGCGCGACTGCATCCTTCCGCACTGGAAGATTACGATGACTAGCAGCCCGTGGAACAGCACTAACAGTTATCGCGGTGCAGCACCAGCTACGCGGTTTCTAGTAACGCGAGTCTCTCCGGACGGTTCGCGCCGTGCCGCTTACGTCTCTCAACAGGTTGACAGGCGGTGTGGTCGCGAATCAGGTTGCCAGTATCGCGATCGACATGCCGCAACGACAGTCGAATTGGCGATCATCTTGCCAGTCTTGATGCTGTTGTTAATAGGGCTGTGTGTGTTGGAGCTGGGGACCTTCCGCTATCAACAGATTGCCGCTCTGGCTCATGAAAGTGCGCGGTGGGCATCCGTACATGGCAAGGAGTATGCAAAACAAACTGGCCAATCGATCGCCGATGCCGAAGACATTTTAGAGAACGTAATCAAGCCTCGGGCCCACGGGCTTCATCTGAGCAAACTTACGCACGAATTGCATTGGGATGAAGGAGAGAATTTGGTGACGGTAAGAATCGTTTACACCTGGACTCCAGAAGCTTTCTTCACGCCCCAGACGATGACCTGCACTGCAATCGCACTGGCGACTTACTGACGGAGGGTTTGGAATGAACGACATCAAGTTTTCAAAGGCGGCGACACGTCGGCGGGGGGCTGTCATTCCGCTCGTCGCCATTGCGCTAATTGGCCTATTGTGCTTGGCCGCTTTGTCGGTCGATGGTGGAAATCTGTTCCGGGAGCGCCGGGATGGGCAAATAGCGGCTGATGCCGCAGCAGACGCCGGGGCGATTGAGCTGCTCGAGGCTTTCTCACTTAACGGCGGTTTGGATCCTGACGGCAAGGCCCGGGCCGCAGCGCTAGCGCTGGCGGCAGCGCACGGCTACAGCGAGTCGGAGGTGACCATAAATACACCACCTTTGTCTGGTGCGTACGTTGGACAAAAGGGATACATAGAAGTCCTCGTCAAAACGAATCCGCCGCGTTTCTTTAGTAAGATCTTCGGCGACCAAGCGTTGGAAGTTAATAGTCGAGCGGTTGCGGCGGGCACGCTGATCCCAACCAAAGCAAGTGTGCTGGTGCTCGACCCCAAGAAAAAGAACGCCTTAAAATTAAAAGGCAAAAGCACGTCGCTCACAGTTGGTGGTGACATCATTGTTAATTCCAAGAATAAAAAGGCTTTGGAGGTAAACAAGAAGTCTCAAATGAAAGCCGAGCATGTGCTCGTGACCGGCGGTTTGGGAAAATCATCGAAACGCAATATTGATGGTGAAGTCAAAACAGGGGTTGGACCCACACCCGATCCACTGGCATCATTGCCCGCCCCACCCAAGGGCGTTACGCTCACAACGAACGACTACAAGACAGTAGTTGGAACGAGCGATGTATACACGCTGCACCCAGGGACTTACAGTGAACTGAAATTTGATAAGAACGATAGGGTAACTCTTAACCCAGGTATCTATTATGTCGACGGTGGTGGTTTTGAGCTCAAGGGAGATGCGACCATGAGCGCCTCAGGGGTCATGATCTATAACACGGGAAAGCGGGGATTCAAAGTATCGACTAAAGGCGCTGTAACCATTTCGCCACCCACTTCAGGACCTTATAAGGGAATTAGTCTTTTTCAGGACGCGACTAAGAAAACCAAAGTTGAATTTAGCAGGCAATTGCAATTGGATATTTCTGGGATTTTGTACGCACCTAACTCCGAAGTGAAATTCAAAAAATCGGATATCGATGTCGATGGCGGCGAAGACGGAGACTGGGAATTCGAGCCTGACGAGCCGATGGCCGAAGATGCAGACGACGGTGAGGCGAGCTCGATTAGTGCGGCGATTATTGCACGCAAACTGTCGATCGACAAAAAAACGCGGCTGACTGTTAAAGGATCCGATATCGCCGCTTATCGCCCGTTGCTAGGCGTGGTCGAATAGGGACGCTACGCAATGCGCCAGTTCGCCGACGCTGGAACAAAGGCGGAAACTGCGATGGATCAGATCGCTGAGGACTTTTTACACTTATGGGTCATCTGGAATTTCCGTGCCCGTCGTAGCATAAAGTGGAAGGTCGGCTCTTATCTTGGGTTCTTACGCTCTGACTAAGAAATAGGTGAACGCCGGAGCGGCGCTTCGCTTGTTCCGGCCTACAGTTGGTTACAAGTGGGTTGAGTTTTCGCGCGGCGTCTTTGCGGTGTTGCCATGTACGGGGCTTATGAGCGGAAGACGCCGGAACGGAAGATGCCGGAACGGAAGATGCCGGAGCGGAAGATGCCGGAACGGCGCGGGGCTTGTTCCGGCCTACGGGCCTACGGTGAGATCTGCGTCAAGTTTTGGATGGCTTGAATGAGGGCAGGGTGGTTGTCTCGCCACGTTACTTCGGTGCTGGTTTTGGTGGTGAGGTTTTTTAGTTGGCAGGCACCGGCGTCTAATTCTTGGCTGCCAGCGATGAGGGCGATCTGGAAGCCGCGTTGGTCTGCGTACTTCAACTGCGCGGCAAGCTTGCGTGGCTCGGGATAAAGCTCGGCACCGATGCCAGCGCTTCGAATCAGCTGCGCGAGTTGCAGGTAGTCTTGCAAGCGGTCTTTATCAAAGTAAACGATGAGCACGGGCGCTGGGGTGCGAACCGGCTCGATCATCTTCAAAGTTTCCATGGCGGCTAGCAGGCGATCGAGGCCGAGCGAAGCGCCGATTCCAGGTAGATGTTGTTTGGTGTAGAGCTCGGCGAGGTTGTCGTAACGACCACCGGAGCAGATGCTGCCGATGCTGGGTAGATCGCTCAGGAATGTTTCGAAGATCACGCCGGTGTAGTAATCCAAGCCGCGCGCGATCGAAACGTCCAACTGAAATCGATCTGCCGGAACGTTGCAGGTCTGCATGGCTCGTACGATCTGCCGCAATCGATCCACGCCGGCTTCGCCGAATTCATTGCCGGCGACGAGCGGGTCGAGCTGGGTCAAGGTTGCGTCGACGGTGCCTTTAATTTCAGCGAGCTGTAAGACTTGCTGGGCTTGATACTCTGACAGTCCGGCGGCTTGTTGCATTTCAGCGGAGACCGATTCGCGTCCGATTTTGGCGAGCTTATCGAGTGAACGTAAGACTGGGACGGTCTTGTCGGTCAGTTCTAGCTTGGCTAATACGCCACTGAGAACTTGTCGATTGTTGATGCGGATAGAAAAATTCTTGATGCCAATTTCGAGCAGCAATTCGTGAATCACCAAGCCGGTTTCAATATCGGCCACCACGGATTCGGTTCCGATCGTATCGAAATCGCATTGCACAAATTCGCGATAGCGGCCCGCTTGAGGGCTTTCGCCTCGCCATACGGGAGCGATGTGATAGCGCTTGAACGGGGTGCCGAGTTGATTGATGTGTTGTGCGGCGAAGCGTGCTAGAGGGACGGTTAAGTCGAATCGCATACCGACTTGGCGACCGCCATGATCTTCAAAACGATAAAGTTGGCGATCGGTCTCTTCGCTGCCTTTACCGGTCAAGATCTCCAGGTACTCGAGCACCGGGGTGTCGATTGGACTGAAACCGTAGCGGCGGTAGACTCGCCGCGCGGTTTCCATAATCCGCTCGCGCGGCATCATGACTTCGGGTAAGTAGTCTCGAAAGCCCTTGAGAGTCCTTGGCTGAATCAATCCACTCATCGGTACAGTTTGCGTCTGGAGTTCTTCTATCGTTGGCCAATTTAATCAAGCGTAGCCAAACAGCATCACCACTTCAAACCGAACTGATCTCCGCCGGTTGGACGTGTGAAGCCACCTTTGAGTGGACCGCGGTGCTTTTGCACAGCGGGCTCGCGAGTTGCTTCTTCGGTTTCCTCCGGTTCAGGTGCTTGTTCTTTGACAGGAGCTGCTTGGGCCGCTTTGAGGCTAAGGCTGATGCGTTGTTTATCCGGTTCGACCGACATGACTTTCACATCGACATCTTGACCTTCTTGCACGACGTTTGAGACGCGGTGCACGCGGTGGTGTGCCAATTCAGACAAGTGAACCAAGCCTTCGATACCGGTCGCCAATCGAACGAATGCACCGAACTCAGCGATTCGCGTGACGCTTCCTTTAACAACGGAACCGACCGGGAATCTGGCTTCGATATCGGTCCAGGGATGATCCTGCAGCGAGCGGTAGGAGAGGGCGATTTTGCCGGTGATGGGGTCGATCTTATCCACCCGAACTTGAATCTTTTGTCCTTCAGTGAGGATCTCGCTCGGATGTTTTACACGTTCGTATGACAGTTGGCTGATATGGAGCAGACCGTCGAGTCCGCCAATATCGACGAATGCGCCGAAGTCCATGATCTTGCGAACGACACCATCAACTGCAGCGCCGATTTCAAGGGCCGCAAGACGTTGCTGTTTCTTTTCTTCTTTATCACGTTCGAGCACAGCGCGGCGCGAGAGGACGAGGTTTCCGCGGCGTGGATTGGCTTCTGTGACTACGCAGAGCGCCTTTTGACCCACGAACTCAGCGGTATTCTCAACTCGATATTCGGCAATTTGGCTGATGGGGATAAAGCCTTCGATGCTGCCGACTTTGCATTCGAGTCCACCTGTGTTGGCACCGGTGATCATTACTTCGATGATCTCGCCTTCGCGGAGGTCCGACCAATCCGAGACGCTGATGGCGTTGCCAGGATTGGTCAGTTCGTAGAGGCCTTCTTGTGGAAGATAGCCGCGAACGATGACGTCCATTTGCGCGCCGATTTCGGGCAGTGTGTCTTCGAATTGAAGTTTGGGGATCATCCCTTCGTTCGGGCCGCCGAGTGTTAGGAAGACATGTTCACCGTGGATCTTTACTACAGTTGCTGAAACGCGCTGGCCTTCTTCGAGGGTGGCGGACAGTTTCAGCATGTCGTCGCCGATCAACAACTTGTCGAGGTCATCGCCTTCGAGAGCCGCATTGATCTCCGCTTCGAGATCTTCGGACAGCTTTTGGCGAATAGAGGGTACTGCGACTTTGGAAACGAAGCTGATGGGTTCGCTTTGAGCCGAATTGTCGCGACGCGGGCCACGTTTATCGCGGCGATCATCCTTCGATTTTTTGCGATCGCCAGCGGGAGCTTCGCCCGCTTCGGGAGTTCCAGCTTCGGTGGTCGAGGATGCGGGAGCGCTGGCTGCGACTATTTCCTGGCGATCTCGACGCGGCGGTCGTTCAGTTGGCTTCGACGCCTGCTCTTGGCTTTTGCGCAGTTCGCGGATTCGAGCCAAACTGATCGGTCCGGCAGATTCCTGAGCGGACGCCAGTTCCGGACTGGACGCTGGGGCAGAAGGGGATTCCGACGGCGTGGTAGCTTCGGTCGCTTGGGCCGCTGGTGGAACGACATCCGATTCTTGCGGGTCCGACATGAAATTGATACCTGACAGATGAAAGTAAGGAGTAGGCTGACTGAGGAATAGGAACTCTATTCTAACCGCACTGGATGATGTTCCGAGGACCAATAGTCTAAACTTGTCGTACGATCCTTCCAACGCCACAGGATTCAGTTACGCTTTTGCGGCCCAACAGCGTGTTCGGAGCGATTCCCCCCGAGCTGGGTTGAAGGTGTTTTATGGTTCCCGAAGATCAGCCCGAAAAACCTGACTTTCGCGAACCCGCTGCGCTGGTGGGTCCAACATTGCCCAGTTTTGATTCGCTCGCCTCCCACTCGGCTCAAGCCAAGATGGAGGATCCCCCCGTTGTTGTATTTCAAAAGGATTTCAACGATCCGTTTGAGCTGCTGTGGAACCGTATGTACGCGTCGCTTAGTGAGCCCGCTTATGGGGCGCAGCGCGTCTTCGACCTATTTACGTTGATGGCAATCACATTGGCTTTTGGTTTACTGTTTGGCGCTATGAAAGCGTTGAATGCTATCCCGGAGGTGTTTTTCGGCGTGACGACTTTTGTGACTTTCGTCGGGATTGGGCAGATGCTTTTGTTCGGCGGCAAAAGTCCGCGGTTGGCGTCGGTGGTGGGTGGTCCGATCGCATTATCGCTGACGATAGTTTTGCTAGCGGGCTGGTATGGGCAGGGTGCCATTTGGGGCGCGGTGTGCGCGTTGATCCCGGGAATACCTGCGGGCTATTTGGCAGGTGGGTTGGTCGCGGGTGTGTTTCTTATCGCTGATTCGTTGCGCGACCGATTCTCGCGACCGGCAGACGAAAGTGAACAGGATTTTTGGGACGACAATGAATAGTGGGCTGCGCCGCTAGTAAGGTTGCTCTAACGCGCTGCATAGAAACTCCATCAGCGGCCTCGCGGCTCGGACCCGTTCGACGACGAGAGCGGTAAGTTCTTTGCTTTGGATCTGCGTCACCGTCAAGTTGGATCCTCCGATGAAACTGCGACGTCGCAGCTCGCCAATCATCGGGTCGTCTTTCGCATAGCCTCGCGGCGCGCTTTTCAATCGATCCTCGAACATCGAGTAAAGCGAGCTGAATTTTTTGTTTGAAATCGCTTTGGTGTACTCAGTGGGGTTTACCAGGATGTGTTCGCGAATCCTCTTTAGCGGCTCGGCATCCGGTTTCCAGATTCCTGCTCCGACGAAACACTCGTCGGTGGCGATATGAATGTAGATCCCCGGCGCGTGGACATCTTTGCCTGCGGTATGACGGAACTGGATCCCTATATTTGTTTTGTAGGGCGTTTTGTCATTGGAGAAGCGGGTATCTTTGTAGATACGCATCAGCGAGCCGCCCATCTTCTTGGCTTCCACTCGCAGCAAAGGAGCCGCTTTTTCCATCGGTTTTTCAAGTTGACGAATCAGCTCGAGCGATGGTTCAAGGAAGCTCTGCTCATATCGCAGCTTATTATCTGCAAACCATTCTCGATTGTTGTTTTTCGAAAGGTCGGCCAGGAACTTCAGCGTATCTCTGGGGAAGCCAGCGAAAGCGTTCATATTTCGGTCGTTCTCATGCGGTGCGGGCAGACATGCTGGAAATGGGCGTTGCGTTACCGGTGCTACAGGACTTTACTTCACAGCATATACAATTCGCAATGAGTTGATCCGCTCGTAGCCTTAACGTGTCGCATCAAAGTTACTGATGCTCAACTTATTGAGGAACTGCGTTGCGTTGATAGGGGACGTGCATCGCTGGAACTTTGGCGCTTTGGTCCGCTGCCATGCGGATGAACGACTGGTCGAGTTGATTTTGAAGTTGGAGCGCGCCTGGATTGCTGGGGTCATGTTGGAGGACTCGGCCAAGGCAGAGCCGCGCTTCCGCCAGGTCGCCGCACTCATGTTGTACCGATGCTAGTTCCAGCAGCAGGCCGCTCTGCGTTTCGCCGGCGTATTGACTGGCTAGGTGGAAACACCGTTGGGCTTCTGTATTTTCGCCTAAGTCAGCGAGTGCTTGGCCTTTGAGTAACCAAGCTCGTGGCGGTACTTGTTCGGGAGCGAGGTGATCTTGCAGGTGGTCGAGTGTTGCCAGCGCTCGTTGAGGTCTGCCGAGTTGGCGATAGATCTCGGCTAACGCAACTTGGACTTGCGGCGCGTCCGAGCGATAGATCAAGGAACGGTGGTAGCAATCGAGAGCTTCTTGCAGTTGCCGTTGTTGCCGGAGCACGTCGCCTTTCAAGGCCCAAGCGCCCGCGTGCTTGCGTTGAATTTGCAGAGCCACTTCCGCTTGTTCGCCAGCACGTTGCAATTCATTTTGTTCTAAGAACATTTGGCCCAGTCGCACTACCAGATCTGGGTTTCCGCCGCTGGTTGCGACCGCTTTCGTCATGTGTTCAATTGCGGGTTGGAGTTGACCGCGTTGCAAAAGGACTTCGGCATAGCCCCACTGAGCTCGTTCATCCACTGGACTTTGACGGATCGCTTCGCCGAACAGCGATTCCGCGTCGCTGTACTTTTGTTGCTGAAGTGCTTCAGCTCCACGAAGCGACAGTTGACGCGCTGACCCTTGTTCGCGCGTTTGACGATGATTTCGTATCGCTCGACACCCGGCGAGGCACTGGAGGCACGCAAGGGCGCACAAAAGTCGAAAGCAGCAACTTTGGATTCTCAAGTCCTTCTGGACTTGGGAGATTCGTTTTGTGAAGTTCGCTGCGTTCAAACGCTCACCAGCATCCAAGATTGTGAGGAGTCCGTTCGAGCCATTCGATTCGGGGTTTGGACGCTCCCGGGAAATGCGAAGCTCCGCTAAAATATCGGTTTCAACACTAGCAGACGCGGCCCCGCGGCGCGAAGTCCAAATAGTGTGCTTGCTAGCAACGTCCCGTTTCCTGAGTTGTTCTTATGCCTTTGCAATATGATGGCCTCGGCGTCTCCGTGATGTACCCCGACGGGTGGAAGATCGAGGAAGATGCCAGTGACCAGGACAGTGTCAGCTTTGAAAGTCCACTAGGAGCCTTCATGACGCTGACTCGCTATCCGACACTCAATTTTTCTGACGCAGTTGAGAAGGCTCATCAAGTGATGTTGGCCGAGTATGACGAAGTTGAGTCAGAGGAGTTTACGGTTACGATCGCCGAGAAAGAATTTAAGGGCATGTCCCTGCGATTCGTTTATCTCGATTTCCTGATTGTTGCCGACCTGTTTAGTTTCGCCTTAGCCGGAAGTATCTATTTGGTTCAGATTCAAGGCGAGGATCGCGACTTGGAAAAGCTGCAACCGGTGTTTCATGCCATGCTGACTTCGCTGTTCCAAAAATCGGATAGCCTTAGCCGCTAACTCTAACGCAGTTGGTTGTTAGAGAGGCGGGTTGAGCGAGCGTTTGGAGCACGACGCAATAGCGTTCGGTGAGCTCGATGAGTTTTTTCAGTTGCGAGTCGTCGGCAGTTGAATCGATCGAAAACTGTAGGTGAAGCGCTGAGATACCAATTGGAATCGTTTTGTCGATTCCAAGGGTACCGCGAAAATCCATCTCGGCGTTCGCGGTGATACTAGCCGAGCGAATTTCGATTCCCATCGCTGTCGCGACCGCCGAAAGCGTCACACCACTGCAAGCGACTAGAGCTTGTAAGAGCATATCGCCAGAACAAGCTTGTTCACTTGAGCCACCGGCGGCTGGATGCAGGCCCGCATCGACTTGCCCGACCGAAGTATCGACTGAGCAGGTCAGTTGCGAGGCATGAACTTTTCCGCTGGCATGCATAACGACTTTTGCCGAGCTCGGGTCGTCGCGATAGCGTTGCTTGAGTGGTGCTTGAAGTGCGCGGAGCTGATCTGCGTCCATGACAACTGACTTACTTTCGAGTGCGGGCGAACTCTAGCGATTGGTTGTTGGTTGTGGCCTGGTAGCGGCGTTTGGAGGTGGGACCGTCGCTGCGCCTGATTGGGTCGTCTGTTCAAGGAAGTTATCGATTTGGGCGTCCTTGAGCATGGTGTCGAGTTGATTTTGCATGGCGACACGCAACTTTTTCTCAAGCAGTTCTTTTTGGAGTTCTGGACGAACGGCTTCGAAATCTTTGACCAGCGGTGAGGTCTCGCCCTGTTTGTAAAGCACAACGTACTGGTCATTCAGAGCGATGACACCGGAGATTTCGCCTGGTTGCAGATCAAAGGCGGCTTTCTCCAAAGTTGGCTGGCCGCTGTGGCGTCGGATGGCTGGTACTTTGCCGAAGTTACTTCGTGAGACGGTTTCGACGGAGTACTTTGCAGCTAGTTCACCGAAAGATTGTTCGCCCAGGTTTTGACGAGCTTGCTGCCATACATCTTCCGCGGTGCGTTGATTGCTGAGGACGATGGCCAGTACTTCGGCGCGTGGTCCAAAGTTTGCTTCAAATCCCTTTTGCAAATCCTCGGGTGTGACTTGTACGGTGTCCTGAACGAGTTTTTTCAAGGCCACGCTTGGCCAGACTGCATCTTGGATATAAAGGTCGATAGTGGCTCCTTCTTCTTCAAGAATGCTCTTGAGCCAAGCATCTGTGTCAGGTGTTCCATCAGGTTTTAAGTAACCCATCGAATCGGCGGCGCGAGCCACTTCGTAGTCGATGTCTGCTTGAGTGATCTGTTTGTTCGCGCTGGTGAGTGCGGACGAGAGAAGCACTCGATTGATCTCACCTTTCAGAATTGGACGACCATGTCGCAGGATGCATTCTGCGCCTAGCTGTTCCATGGGGATTGGTTCGCGATTGAGGTAACCGGCCACGCCAGGGTATTTGGCTTCCAGTTCGCGGTTGCCAAGAACCGTGATAAGCTCGCTTTTCTTTTGGAGTGCAGCGAAGATCTCGTTAGCGGATTGGCCGACGCGTTGATCGCGCAGTTGCTCTTCGATGCGTTGTTGAATGGCGGGGAGCATTTGTGGATTGGGTGGGGTGGCGGCCAGTTGGCGGACGCACTGGAGCATGACATGCAATTCGCCGACTTGGAACACGGGAGAGATTTGATTGGGTTGAAGCTGAAAGGCAATTTTCTCGAGCTGGTCATCGCCGCTGTTGCGACGGATCGGCGGAAGCAAGCCTTCGACACTAGCGCTCGCCGCATCTTCGCTTTGTTCCTTCGCTAAGCGGCGAAAGGTTTCGGGTGCGGCGGTCGCAGCGGCATGCAGTTGCTTCGCTTTCTCCGCTTGGCTGACGGCGATCATTCGAACTTGAACTTTAGGACCGTACTCAGCTTGCATGATCGCGTCGATCTCTTGTGGTGAGACCTTGATTTTGTCCGATGCCAAAGCGCGTAGAGCCAGCATCGGCCAGACGATTTCGCTCGAGTATTGCTCCGGAGTGATATCGCGTTCTTTTTCCATCGCTTCCAAAAACAGCTTGGTGCTCAGTCCGAACTTGTTGGAGGTACGAGCGATCTCGTTGTTCACGTCGGCTTGAGTGATGTTGATTCCTTGCGCCTTGCAGGCTTGGAGGATCAAGTACTTGTTCAGCAGGTTGTCGAGGACGACTGGACCGAAACGGCGCATACTTTCTTGAGCGAGCTTGTCGCGGGTGATGGTTTGGCCATTCACAACGGCGACAACCTTTGGAATCTTTTCCATTGGAGAGGTCGGTGCCGCTGCGGCTTTAGCTTGAGCTGGAGCTGTGGTTTTGGCTTGTGGGAAAGCCAATTGCGGTGTTGCTAAGAAAGCGAGGGCAATCGCAATCGGACGAGCTTTGGGGAAAGCGGTAAGGCAGGAAAGGTCGAATGCCATTTTAGAGGTTCTCCATAACCAACAAGTGATCGGTTCAATTGCCCTGGGTGACAAAGGAACGCCTACTCCATTTTTCTGCAAAGCTTAATCTTAAAGCATTTGGAAGTCTGACTACAAGACGAATCGTTGGGCCATCGCGCGTGCAAGAGGATACAGATCGTCTTGAGTGGATCCATGGAGCGTTGGCGCTGCATTCACTGCACTGATTTCGAGCTGTCTGACTTGAGCTGCAGTACGGCTAGCTAGCTATACGTGGTGTGGAAGTAAGTGCTATTTTCGCTGCTGACGACTAGTTCAAGTGCGGAAGCATCTTGAGCTTCGTCCAAAGCATCTTCGAGTCGCTGGAGGAAAACGCCAGCTTCTTCGTTAAACGCAGCTGTTGCGGCGGCGATTGCAAATCGCTCTGGGTATTTTTCCAGATCGAGCGAATCGCGGTGTCGTTCAAGCAGACGCTGCATTCCGCCGGCACGTTCCAGAGCCGAATTGAGGTTGCAGCCGGGCATAAATACGCAGAGCGTGTTTTGACGCAGCCGGCAAATAATATCGATCCCTCGCAGGTTGGTTTGGACCATGTCCAGAACATCATTCCAAGACTGTTCGAAATCCTGGACTGAGTCGGGCGCTAAACCGACCGCTTCAATCATGATGGCTGTGGCAGCCATATCCGCACGGCTCAGTTGCTTGAGCTGGCTCTCGAGGCGTTCGAGGAAAGAGCCTAGTTCGAGAATATCCGAGTCATCAATGGGCGGCCTCTCCGGCTGCTTGGGTGTGCTCAATGCCGGAGTTGCGATGTGTTCTACGATCGCTTCCACATGTTTCTGAGTAATAACCTCGGAAGTCTTATTTGCAGTCACTACCATTTCGGAGACTTGTGCACTATTAAAACCCCTGGTCGCGGGAGGGAATGGGCGCCATTCACCAGCATCTAGCCAATAGCCGCGATTTCGTCCCGATTTCTTTGAACGGTAGAGACCCTCATCGGCCCGTTCGTAGACGAGTTTGAGCGAATCGCTGGCTTCGATAAAGGTCAGGCCAGCGCTAGCGGTAATCGTCAATTGGAGGTCTTCGTATGCGATGATTTGTTCGCTAATAAAAGCTCGCGCTTGTGCCGCCAACTGAGCCACGTGTGCCGTTGAGCTGCCGTTCAGAATGATGGCGAATTCTTCGCCCCCGTAGCGTGCCGGGTAGAACTTGCCATCGCACCACTTCGAGATGCTGCGTGCGAAGCTTGCCAGGACCGCGTCGCCAGTAATGTGGCCGTAGGTGTCATTGAAGCTCTTGAAACGGTCGATGTCCAAGAGCAGCAAACCAGACACAATGGTCGGTTCGGATGCAAGGCTATTGTCATTTATTCCCGCGAAATCAATGCACTTCTTCAGAGATTCTTCAAGTGCTCGGCGATTGGCCAGCCCGGTGAGGGCATCGGTGCGCGCTTGGCGAGCGGTGGCTTCGATCAGTTCCGATTGTGTGCTGAGACGCTGCTGAGCCTCGGCGAGTTGCCCTTGCATCGATTCATTGGCATGGATCAAGTCGCTGATCGCGGAAAGGATACGTTCGGGTTCGTGTTGCACTGGAATAAGTTGTTCGTTGATATGCACAACTCTTTGCGTGTGAGCAGAAACGTCCTCAGCCACGCGGTGCGTCAACAATTGAAGCTGAGTCGTCAAGCATGAAAGGCTTTCGGCCTCGTCGATTGATGGCGGTTCAGGCGATTTAAAGTGGCGACGTTCACCGCGTTGTTGCATCAAAGCCGCAACAACCGCGATTCCGGATATAACGCCTGTAAGAGTGCAGA
>JANPLP010000765.1:0-4249 GCA_031426595.1 Planctomycetia bacterium
TTACCGTCCGAATCCGATGTGCCATCACCGGACGTGACATACATCATGCCGTCCGATCCAAAAGTGACAGCAGCTCCATTGTGGCCGTTCGATTCCCATTCGATGATGGTCAATGGTTCGCCGACAACCTGATAGGGAGCGGTCCTTGCCAAGGTATATCGGACAATGCGACTTCGGTGCTTGTCATCAGCCCCTTTGCCGTTGCTGCCAATGTACATGAAGCCGTTTTCGAGGAACTTTGGGTGAAATGTAATTGAATATGCCACGCCTTTTGGATCGAGCAACGTTTCGACTTCGGGCTCAGCGCCGTCTTCTGATCCAGGCGGGGGACTGATGGTAGATGTACGTTTAATCAACGTCGGGCCGTAAGAGCCAGCTTCGGCAATGAAAATCAGATTCTGTGTTCCCGGTTCGACCTGAACATCAATCGGCCAATCGAGTTTGAGATGTGCGTACGCGCGGACCGGCACATACGGCAGCGGCGGATCTGGCGAACCGGAGACTTGCGATTCCACATAACGCTCGCGTTCGTGTAGTCGTTGTGCGAGGGGATCGCTTTCATGCGCACTGGCAAAACGCAGCTTCGCATAATCTTCTACCGCATGAAAATTCAGCTTACTCAGCGGTGCACAACTACTTAGTTCTGGCGCCTGATCCAATGTGTAGTCGTACCGACACAAGGCCATACCCCAAACTTCGTCTAAGCTCGGCCGGCCGCCGGTCGGCATCAGATCGATCCACGGTATACGCCCTTCGACAGTCCAACCTTCATCGTGATCGTTACGCTCATTCAGAGTCCCGCGCTGGACGACAGCGGACTTCAGCCCAAACGTGTTCGCTGCTTTCAGCGCATCGTATCCGCCACTTGTTTGATTCGGTAAGAACAGATCCATCTCCGTTCCCGCTGCATTCACCTGGAATTCGTAATAACCGGGCTGATCAGTTCCTGGTTTGAGGAAGATTTCAAACACATCGTTGTCCCAAGTCTTTCCGTCGCGCTCCGTCACGTCCGCGAAAAGATCGTGGTCTTCGAGTTCAGCAGCAAAATAAAGGTATTGTCGATCCCAAAGTAAGCGAGCTCGTGTTTGCGTTTTGGTGGCAGCGGCGTTTGGTGTTTGGCCAGGAATACGAAAGTTGTCAATCGTCTGTGCGTTTTTCCAAACCGATTCCTCCAACTTGCCATCGATGGTGATTTCTTGTGAAGTCCAGTGGCAAACGAAATCTTCGCCCCGCGTAAGTTGCGTTGCGATACACAACACGGCAAATGAACAAACGAATCGGTCAAGCGTTTTCAACTCAGGACTCCCATTTAGTTGCGCACGGTGACTCTACCTTGGGGTGCGTTTATTCGTTGCTCGCCCATTGAGCTTAGTTGCCAACCTTCATTTTGCGAATGCAGTACAAACGTTTGTCAGCACGAATCAACAGCCGATCACCGCTGATTGCAGGTGTTGAAAGGCAGATGTCGTCATCGGCAAGCTTGTTGGTTCCCAAAATCTCCATTTTGTCGCCTGCTCGGACAACAGTGCAGACTCCATCTTCATCCAAGCAGAATAACTTGCCTTCGTACAACCAAGGCGAGGCAGTGTAACCTGATCCACGTTTGACCGCTTGTTTCTCGTAGATGCCTTTTCCTGACTTGGCATCGAAGCAGTTTAGGTAACCACGATCGTAGAGAATGTAAAGTCGATTTTGGTGGACCAGCGTACTTGGATTGTAGGGCGCAATCTCCATGTTGGACCACACGATGAACTCGCTACTCGACTGGCCATCGGCAAGCGTTAGATCTCCTGATGCACCGGGCTTGATAGCGTAGATCGCTTTCGTCTTATCGAGCACATATCCGGAACTGATGTAGAGCAATCCATCGACCACATAAGGTGTCGCAATGGTGATGCTGGACATGCCTTTCAAGGACCAGAGTAAGTTCCCGGCCAGGTCGTAGCTCCGGACAGCTTTCGTTCCGCCTGTGACTATCTCTGTTCTCCCATTGTGGACCCAAACAAACGGTGACGACCAGTTGCTCTTCTCTTCACGATCCACCGACCACAGTTGCTTGCCGGTGCGTTTGTTTAATGCGATCAGCTCGGAGTGCTCGTCGTTATCGTTCTGATAGTAAAGTGAGTCGAGGTGCAATGCGGGCGAAGCAGCGGTCCCCCAAGCGAGTCGCATAGAGCGAACCGGCAATTCATGTCTCCAAACTTCGTTGCCATTCATGTCGAAACAGAAGATACCAACGTTACCAAAGGTGACGTATACATGTTCGCCGTCGGTGACCGGCGTTTCAGATGCATAGCTGTTTTTAAGATGTATGGGCGCGCTCGGCATTCCCTCTCGAACGATCCTTTCCCAACGCGTCTGACCGCTCGCTAGGTCCAAGCAGAGAACCTTCCATTGATGCACTGTTTTTGGAATATCAGGGCGATCACCGCCGAAGTAGAGCCCTTTCTTCAGAGGCTCCGTATCGCCCGTGTTCACGACCGTCGAAAGGAAGATTTTATCGCCCCACACAATGGGTGACCCCCAACCTCGACCCGCCACATCGACTTGCCATTCGATGTTCTCTGTCGCTGACCATTGGTCTGGTAAACCGGCATTGTTTGACACGCCCGTAGAATCGAGCCCTCGGAACTGAGGCCAATTGGCATTGTCCTTGGGGGACTGCCCGCGGAGTTGCATTTCTCCTTCGAGTCCCAGGGAAAGACCCATGCCGAGTACGAAAGTGAGCAGAGAATTGAAACATTTCATTGACATATTAAGTTTTCGAAATGGCGAGGTGGCCGCACGGAGGGAATGCACATTTTCAGTTGTCTGTTAGCATAGCGTATTGGCTGCAGGATTCACCCGCAGTTGGTTTAACATTATCGCTTCATGAATACGCTATGGCTCAATCCAAGAAAAAACCGATCAAATCGGCAGCAGCAACTTTTAGCGGCAATCACCAGCGAAGTTGGTTGTGGGGGCATCACGCAGTACTGGAAACTCTACAGTCCGGTTTGTGGCCCGTGCTCGAGATTTTTGCCACGCGCGAAGCTTTTAACGAGTCCGCGGATCTGTTGAACGCAAAGTTACAGACTGGAATTCCGGTCGACGTAGTGACAGCCGCGCGCTTATTCGAACTTTCAAAATCTACCGAACACCAGGGATTGGTTATTCGGCTGGGTCCGTATCCCTATCGCTCGATGGCGAGTTTTGAATCCGAAATGCGCCGCGCCATCGAAGCTGAAACAGCTCAGCCTACGAAGCCACCTCTGGTGGTCATTTGCGATCAAATCCAAGACACGTTCAATTTTGGCGCGATCTTGCGCTGCTGTGACGGAGCGGGTGTTGCAGGCGTCGTCGTCGGTGAACGTGGCCAAGCCGAAGTGACGCCGCATGTGGCTCGCTCATCGGTGGGCGCGGTCAACTATATTCCCGTGGTGAAGTCGGCCAACTTGGTCAGTGCCGCTCTGGCGCTGAAGGCAATCGGTTTCCAAGTCGTGGGTGCAGATGGTAATACGAAGCAGAGCGCATGGGCTTCACCGCTCGCCGCCGCCACAACGTTGATCATCGGCAGCGAAGCCGCAGGAATCAGCGCTGAGCTGCTCGAAGTGTGCGACCAGCGACTTTGCATTCCCATGCAAGGTCATGTCACGTCGCTCAACGCTGCGGTCGCCGCTGGCATTTTGCTGTACGAGATTCGTCGCCAGCAAAATGCCCTTTAGTCGGAACTCTCAAAGCGACTCAAGTTCTGCAACTAAGTCGTTGAAGTGCTGCAGCGCGGTCTCCACCGGCTCGGGACTAGCCATGTCGACCCCCGCATCGCGCAGCAGATCAAGCGGATCTTTCGAGCACCCGCTGCTGAGGAAGCGAAGGTAATCGGCGCGCTCTGTGCCGGACCCTTCTAGTACGCGGCGAGAAAGTGCGATGGCTGCCGACAGACCGGTTGCGTACTTGTAAACGTAAAACGCTCGGTAGAAATGAGGGATGCGAAAGCACTCCAGGGAAAGCTGTTCATCGACGACAAAATTTGGTCCGAAATACGCATCGAGTAGCTTGCGATACACGCCGCGGAACGACTCTACGGTCAGTGGTTCGCCCCCCTCAGCCATCTCATGCGTAATCTTCTCGAACTCGGCAAACATTGTTTGACGCACAACCGTAGCTCGGATACTGTCGATCTCATGGTTCAGCAAATAGGCTTTCAGCCGTTTGTCGCTGGTGCTGCGCAGTAGGTAGTGGGTGAGCAATTGTTCGTTGAACGTCGAAG
>JANPLP010000766.1:0-1956 GCA_031426595.1 Planctomycetia bacterium
AGAGCCTTCGACAACTGCATAGGTTCTACCACGCGATAAGTTAACTGCCCTTGGACGGTCACATCTTGAAAGTCAACGGTAGTCTCTTCGAACACGAAGGGCACATCTACACTGGACATCTCAATCAAAACAATGGTACAGGTCGGTGCGAAATAAAAAAATGAGAGGCCTTCACCTTGCTGCACCGCTCGACCGTTTCGATACTGCGCGACAAACACCGTCGGTTTTGACTTCAGAAATGCGAAACCAAGCATGATAAGACTCGCTGCTAAACTAATGTGGGCTGAATGGATTAATTCTAGTAGCTAGCGAGTGCGATAGTATGCCATAAACCAGTAAAAACCCGATGTGATTTACTTCGCCTGAGCGCGTGTCCGTGCGGTGTTTGTCCATTGGAAGTGACTGCTGGGGTGCGACGGGAAGTGACGTTGGCCGTTCAAGTTCTATTAAACTCGCAAGTAAACGCCTTGTTTTTCTAATTGCTTGACGAACAGCCAAGTGATCAGAAAGAAAATGGCCAGACCGGTACAGGCAAACCAAGCGGGCGAGTCCTTTGGGAAGAACGGCTGGACCGCGGCGTCGACCATCGAGTGCAAGATATACGCTACCAAAGCGTTAGTGCCGAACGTTTTAAACAGCGGAAGATGCAACTTGTGAACGTCACACGCCAAGTAAAACAAAACAAAGACAAACAATGAAAATCCGGCTGAGAAGGTTAAGTAAGTCAATGTGCCTGCGCGTTGGCTCATCATCCAGTAATTCCATTTACGAACCTGGTCGCGGGGTGGTTTAAAAAATGGAGGTTCCGCGAACAACTCGGTGAACCTGAGGTTGGCGAGTTTTGATTGAACTCGCTCGAATTTCGGCAGGACAGGATCGTCAGCTAACTTGATTTTCGCCAACTCGTCTTGCTGAGCCTTGGGGACGTCGTACAGTCGCGTGGCGCAGGACGCGACATATCCACAGGTCATCAAACCGAAGGCGGCGACGATTGCGGGAAAAGTGTTCCGTGAGTTGGCTGGTAAAGCCGGCTGTGAATCTCGCGGCTGAACAAAGTAATCGCAAGCAAGCGTGCCAACGATGGCTGGTATACACCACGTCAAGAATCCGAGCGGTCCGCCGTCGATGGCATTGGGAGCTGTGTTGGTCCAAGCAAAGTTGAACCAATACGATAGGAGCACGTGCGCGATGGCTGACCCGATCATCCAGGCAATACGAACTCGCGCGGGGCGATGAACGACTGGCAATAACCATAACGAAGTCACGGCGATGTGCATTAGCGTTTGAAACCACTGTCGCTTGAGTGGCTCACTGATTACTTGCCAAAATCCGAGCTCTTTTAGTTGTTCCCACGAAGCGGCGCGCGGCGACACGTTGTAAACAACTAGTGCGATCAAAACCAGTCCGAGCAAGCGGCGTATCATGCGCGCGTAGACCGCGGAACTTCCCTGAGCTTGCATCCGGCGGCCAAAGGTTAGTCGCAGCGCAAATCCAACTGCGAATAAAAATTGGGGCATGATCGTATCGGCGTAGCTACAGTAATCGTTGCTATGCTTCAGGACTTGTGGCCAGGCTGCATAACCGCCAAAGTAATTAACTAGCAGCATGCCAACCACTGTGTAGCCACGAAACTGGTCGAGCGAAACCAAACGCTCGGTTTGCGTTTTAGCGATTTGCGGGGGGTTGGTCTTCGTCAATTCTGTATTCGTCATTGGTTTCCAGTTGTCATGCTCTGGTTCATTTGGCTGCTTGTTTTCGGGCTGCTGCTGTTTGGCCCCAGTGTTTAGGAAGGTCGTCTAAATGGCGGCGGCGATAACCGCGCACATGATAACGGAAAGGCTAGCGCAGCGTTACAGTTTAATTTTGGGATTCTTCGTGTGCGGGTGGCACGCTCTGAGGCTCTGCGAAGGGGGTGATTCGACTGACATCCGCCACGCCCTTCGCAGAGCCTCAGAG
>JANPLP010000767.1:0-2176 GCA_031426595.1 Planctomycetia bacterium
GTGTGCTTCCGTTTGTGCAGCTCTTCATCGATAAACGCTTCAAGCACTCCGCATTCGATCGATGTGAGCCGTGCTCGATCGATGAACAAATCACGAATTGGTTGTGGCAACCGTTTGGGTGTGAGCCACGCGATGCGCAGTTGAAACATGATTTCGGCGTAACCAACTTCGGCTAGTTCAGTGAAGAACGAGAGCATGCGAAACACGATCGTCGTGTGCCACTGGCAAGGCCAGTGCGACCGAAGGAGCAGTTGGTGTGGAAGCAGCAACTCATCTAACGCAAAAGCAGTCGAGACCAAAGCTGCCGAAGTAATCAGGTCACTATAAGTTCAGCCGCTTTGAGACATTAAAACTTCGGCAACTGTTGGGCATCGTTAGTTGGCATTAGTACGCGGATCGGTTGTTAACGTCGTCAACGTTGATCGGCACTGGCCGGGCCAGTGGCACACCAAGCCGAAGTTCCGGTTCGCTGCTCAATCGTCACAGCTTCGCAGTCTGGCTAAAAAAGGTTAGTTTATGGCTGGCACCAATTGTTCCTCGTCCCGTCGTTTTCCATCCCGTCTATCAATCTCGCCGCGTGCAGCTGTCAATAAATGATCCGCAGGCAGGATACGGTAGATGGATGGCACCAATTGTTTTATAAAGCTCGAACCGCGATGTAGCGCACGCTTCTCCCGGATGATCCAAAATTCTCAATGCCTTTGATCCCTTCTACGCTTCGGACTAAAGCCGAAATCAGTGACGAACCGAGCATCCTTCGAGTCATGACAGTAGTCGTTATCGTCCCTCGCTTAGGAGTTTCTTTACCGTACCTTCGATTCCATCAGGATGGGCAAGCGCTACTCTCAACTTGCCTGATCGATCTACTAAATACAGCGATGGATAGTGCGGCACGCAAAAGCTCGTTACTGTGGAATCCTCTTTGTCAACCAGATGAATCCAGGGCAATTCTTTCTTCTCAAGATAAGCTGCCAGATCCTCAGAACCACTGCTAGTGTGAATGCTCACGATCTCAAGACCCGAGGAATGATATTTCTTGTAGATCGCGCGTAACTTGGGCATTTGAATTCTACAAGGGCCGCACCATGTCCCCCAGAAATCGATCAGTACGACCTTGCCCCGATAGTCTTCAAGCCTGAAAGTCTCCCGTCGTCCAAAGTCAGTAACCGTGATGCTGGGAGGTTGATTTCCTTCTAGTTGGCGAATCCTTTCGAGCTCCTTTGTTTTTGACCTTCGCAGAAACCCATCAGCGTCCATGTCGAGGCCATCAGAATTGTAAACCCCTTGTTCATCGACATTTCCAGCGAAAGTGCGTATGGTCGTTCCGGGTATGTCCTGTTTAAATTCGCTGTCAACTTTCGACGAGCAAACAATCAGTTGATTCACCGATGGAATCTTGGAAAGTTTCGTGACGCCCTTTTCGGTAACGAAGCCGCTCACCATCAGCGATTGCAGCGTGTCCACTTTCGATAACTCATCAGCTCCCACGTCGGTGATGAAGCAATTGCCCGTCATATGGAGAAGACGCAGGTGCGGGAGTCGGGAAAGATCCTTCGTGTTCGAATCTTCACTGAAGCCGAGAAGGTCGCCAAAGAGACGTAGCTCGCGAAGCGACTTTATTTCACCGATCCCATGTAACGACTCGCCGCAAAAATTCCCACTGATGCGCAGCGACTCGATATGCGTTCGCGCGAGGGTGTTCAAATCGAGAACTACAGCGGGAGCATCTTCGTACAGCCCTACAAAGATAGAGAGTTCGCGAAAATTTTCGTGACCGGCAAAAGCTGCAAAGCCATGCCCCACGATGCGAGTGTCAAAAAGGTCCAGAGTTTCTAATTTCGAGAGTGCAGAAATTTTCTTTAGCCAATCATCGTCTACAGCTATCCCCTCGATATTGAGCACTCTGAGGTTCCTAAGCGTTGCGAGCTCTTCTAAGTCACGAGCTTTGAGGGTGGGATCGAGGTACTTGAATGATAGGCGTTCCGTATCAGGGCGCGAAAGAATAAGAGTCAAATCTTCCCGAGACAAGTTCTCGAAGCGCGGCCACGACTTAAGCCTCGGAAGCTCACGACAAACCTTGGGCAAGTCCCTCAACTGATCATGTTTCTGATTGCGAGTTAGTATTTTCAGCTCTCTAAGCGTCTTGATCTTTGCGATCGCGTTTAGCCAATCCGGT
>JANPLP010000768.1:0-4497 GCA_031426595.1 Planctomycetia bacterium
GTTACATATCTAAATAGCGGACTTGATTGGCTATTGCCGGCCACGATGGCCGGCTCACCGAAGTCGCCGCCGGCTAAGGCAACTTCGCGCACGTCCAAGCGATAACCGCTCTTCTGAAGCTTGGACCCGTGACATGCATAACACTTTGCTGCAAAAATCGGCTGAATTTGCTCTTGGAAAAATGTTTCTTTCGAGCCGTCGTCCGCGGTAACCGTTAAAACAACGCAACTCGCATAAATGCCGAACACGACCAGCATCTTCAAAGCGTTTTCGATCGCGAGATTCGCTTTACGGAAAATTCGAAGCAGCAGCATAGTTGAGCTTTTCGTGAACAGGCTCAGCAGAGTGGATAGTTGGGCTGACCGCGAGCAGAGCAGGGGGGCAAGCTGAGGCTGGCGGCAAGCCATCGATGGCAGGATAGAGGAAGGCTCGAACTATCTAATTGTAGCTTAAACGTATTACGTCGAGCGGATTTAGGAAAGTTCCAGGCGCGACAAACCTGCCGCTCCGCGTCGAAACCAACTATTCGCCTAATGGCTGAGTTCCACGCGAACGGGAAGCTAGTTCGTCATGACGAGATATACACCCAGAGCAACACAAATCACCCCTGTGATCCGAAGCGGCGACATCGAGTGCTGCGCGTAGCCAGCGCCGAAATGATCGAGTGCCAGCGAGAGCGCGATCTGTCCGGCAAGCACAAGCGCGATCCAGCGGGTGGCGCCGAGGCGGGGAGCGATCAAAAGCGATACAGTAACCATATACGTACCCAGCAAGCCGCCTGACCAAGCCCAAAGTGGTAGCGTCTGCAATCGAGTTGGTTCTGGAAAACCAACTCGCATCGAAAACCCCATCAACAGAAGCGCGATTAGTCCAGTCGCAAAACTAATGATGCTCGCCTGTAATGGGTGCCCGCATTGACCTGCTAGTCTCGCATTGACGGCAGGTTGCAACGCCATGACACAACCGGCTATCAAGGCCAAGACCACACCGGACCATAGCGGTGCACCAGTAAGCTTTTCCATCGTTGAATCCATTCCGCCAGGTTCGCAAAAGTTAGCGTGATAATTGAGCTTGATCAGACGCCAGAATCGGCGTCAACTTTGCCCGCGTCTCGGCGGAATTGATTTCAAGTTTTCCAAAACCGGCAATCGCACCCAGCGCCACTGCAGACGCTTGATACTCCGCATAGTTGGTGATAATCATCACCGGTAAGGCTGCGTATTCAGACTTGGCCTTAATCTGCTTGAGAATCTCAGTGCCGTCGGAATAATCTTGGTCAAGCTTACGGTTAATAAGCACCAGATCCACCGACCGGTTCTTTAATGTCGCTAGTGTATCTTCGAGCCCATGGGTCTGCAGCACTTCCGCTCCAAAGTTCGCAGTGAGCATCCGCCGCATGGAAGAGTGATCCGGACCACAGTTGCCAACATCAAGCACACATCGCTTCGTCATCAAATTTCCTACTTACCAACTTTAAAGTGAACGTTCAGTATGCCGCTAACTCCTACCCTGCTATCAACTAACACGCACTCGCGTATCACTCAAACCATTCGTCAGCAGGATCGAACTTGGGGGAGGCGACGATCAGCACCTTCATTTTGCCCACTGCCCGATGCCGCGTGCCAGGATGAATTGCGAACGCCATATAGGGTACTACTGGCACACGTTCGCCGTTCAATTCTAAATAGGCTTCCGAGTCGCACTCCAAGATAAAGTAGGTCTCGGTCAAGCGTTTATGATAGTGAGTTTTGGCAGTGGCTTCGATTTGAGTCACATGAAGGGAATACGGAACGGAGGCGACATCCATCAAACCACGACGAGCTGTGCCACAAGGGCAGGGAATACCTGGAAGCGAGTTATAGTCAACAACCTGATAACCGCCACTTATTGTAGTCATTGGTCTTTCCAGTTAGCCTTTCCACCTCTTTTAAACGTCATCAACTCGCCAAGTGTATGCGAATCTAAGTTGACCTTCCAGCGTGTAGCGACTTTGCGATCTTCGTTTGGGACCCTTGGTGGTCTGTCAAGGAACTTTTTAAATCTTTTTTTGACAACTATAAGTGAACATGTGTTCACCCATTTTCGGCAGCTTCATTAGCGTCTTTGACGGTTAGCTACGAGTTGAGCGTCGTCAAAGTTTCTATAAACAGCCCCCGCGAACGCCATGGGGAAATGGGCAAGCTGTATTGGGCAAGCCGGTTCAGGCAAAAATAGGTTTGATGCCTCAAGGTGTTCTTTAAACGTGGCCGATACCTTCTTTTGTCCAAGTGCGAGAGTAACGCTCATAGGTGTAATCCATAAGGACAAGCCGGAAACCTGCACGAGCCCACGGAAGGCTCACCCGGTGACTGACGCGGAAGACCCAGGCTGTTGGGATGTAGTTTGCAAGTTGCTCGAGTTCGACGTTGATCCAGCGTGGAACAAGGACGCAAGTGAATTAATTTCAGCACCACGAAGTATCGCGGACCTGCAAAGGTTCGCAGTGCTGATCAGGTTGGAGGGCGATTTCGGCGGCGACTTCGTACGTCGAAACCGGTCTCGGCCAGCTACACCCCCGTACAGGCCAAACCGCGCCAGTAAACTTAGTTCATCGTTTAGGGAGAAGTGTCTCGATGAAAATGAACATGCTCGTAGGATCCCTCGTGCTCGGCGCTAGCCTTTGCACACCCAGTTTCGCTGGGGGATTGTTAGACCGCATGCTTGGCCTGAAAGGCGCCGGATGTGATAGCACTTGCTGTGACACTGGTTGCGCAGTTGACCCAAGCTGTGGCTGTGAATCAGCTTGCGGCAGTGGATGCGCAGCTGATCCAAGCTGTGGATGCGAATCACCATGTGCAGCTGACCCAAGCTGTGGTTGCGAATCGCCTTGTGCAGCTGACCCAAGCTGCGGATGCGAATCTGGCTGTGCAGCTGGTCCAAGCTGTGGTTGCGAAACAGGCTGCAGCAAGCCACGTCGCAAGCCACTGATGGAATTGCTAGCTGCTCTTAAGCCAAGCAAGTCAGGATGTGACACTGGTTGCGCATCAGATCCTAGCTGCGGTTGCGAATCCCCATGCGGCAACGCATGTGGTGCAGCTCCTAGCTGCGGTTGCGAATCCCCATGCGGCGACGCATGTGGTGCAGCTCCTAGCTGTGGTTGCGAAAGCGCTTGCGGCGGATGTGACTCAGGTCCAATGTGCAAGATGCGCAGCGCTAAAGTACGCCTGTTGAGCAAGCTCTTCAAGCGTCGTGGTGGTTGCGATACTCTGGCTTGCGATTCTGGCTGTTCAGCTGCTCCAGCATGCAACAGCTGTGGATCGGCTCCAGTTTCCGCTCCAGCAGTACAAAGCGGTGCAGCACCAATGGCTCCAGCACCAGTTGTTGATCCAAGTGCTTACCTTCAAAGCAATCGACGTGTCGTTCAAGCTACCAGCTACGTTCGCTAAGCTCACGCTTGATGAACTTGGTAGTCTAAAGACGCGTTAAAAAGTAAGACGGCCCGCAGATGAAAATTCTGCGGGCCGTTTTTCGTTTGTCTATCCACAACATTCTGTCATGCGAACGCGGCACACCTCAATCGCTCCCGACGTCACCAATTGATCGACAACGCGAAGGCCTCCAGCCACCGCAACATTACGTGACTGTGGAAGCAACACTAAATTATGCCGAATTATGCCGACTGCTGGCCAGTGTACTTCACACGACCGTGATAGATGGCGGTCAGCGACTTTACAAGCGAGTTCTTGACGAGGTCAAGTTGTTGGAGAGTCAACCCGCACTCATCGAACTGACCATCGAGCAGTTTCTTCATGGCGAGTTGATCAACTAAGTTCTGCAATCGCGACGACGTGGGTTCCACTAACGAGCGGCTAGCACTCTCGACAGAGTCGGCCAGCATCAAAACAGCGGCTTCGCGCGTCTGCGGTTTTGGCCCGGGATAACGGAACGAGGTCTCGGAGACCTCTTCCTTGTTGGGATCAAGTTGACTTCGCTTGGTCGCTTCGCGGTAGAAATGCTCGACGAGTGTGGTGCCGTGGTGCTGTTCGATAAAGTCGATGATCGGCTTGGGCAAATGATGCTGCCTTGCCAAGTCAGCGCCGTCCTTAACATGCGCAATAATCACCAGTGTGCTCATAGCCGGTTGCAGTGTATCGTGGCAATTTCCCGATTGGCCTTGATTCTCCACGAAGTAATTGGGCTTGAACATCTTGCCAATATCATGGAAGTAAGCGCCCACGCGTGTCAGCAATCCATGAGCACCAATCGAGTCTGCGGCAGCTTCCGCAATGGCAGCCACGTTGATCGAGTGATTGTAAGTCCCGGGTGCGCGCTGAGCCAGTTGGCGAAGTAGCTGATGGCTTGCATCCCCCAGCTCAAGCAAACTAAGATCTGTTTGAACGCCGAACAGTTTTTCGACAAACGGCAGCAAGCCCGTCATCAACGCGCCAGCCAACAGGGTGAAGCCACCCAATCTCATCGACTCCAACAATAAAGTCGGCAGCAATCGAATCCAGTTCG
>JANPLP010000769.1:0-11346 GCA_031426595.1 Planctomycetia bacterium
TTAAGTGGCATTTCAGAGCCATCGTCCTGCACCTCAACTTTTTTCTTCGATGGCGACCAATTCGAAGGCGGCGCAGGCACCACAAAGCCGCTATGACAATCAGGGCAAACAACCTTTTTACCCACCCGATCAAGCTTCAGAAACATCGGAGTGCCGCAAGTTCGGCACGTGACTCGATAGTCAGTTTCCGATGGCTTCAGTTCCTGCGGCGGAGCCTTAGCTGGTCGACGAGGTGGTGATGCAGCCACCAAATCTTCCAGTCCTTCTAATTGAAAAATGTCCGTAACACTGTGCGGCTTCGCAGGTGACGTATCCAGGGCGGCAAGATCAGGCAAGTCGTCATCAAAAGTCGAACGCGGAGGTGCGTCGTCAGCCGCCGCAGTTTTTGATGACTTCACATCGTCCACTGACTTCTTAGATGCAGCCACTTGTAGTTCCGATGCTGCATTTTTATGCACATCCGTTAGCTCCGACCGCGATGAGTTTGCAGAACGCGGTGGCATGGGTACAGCCGGCTTGGTCGCCAGCCGTGTTGAATCTTCCAGTACCGGCGCATCGAGACTCAGCCAGTCATCGACCGCCACAATAATCTTTTCCGCTGGCATTTCCGTGGCGGGCAGTTCCGGCACCTCAACAGGACTACTGCACTGCGGACATTTCACACGTTTCCCCGCAAACGCCACCCCCGCCTTTAATCGCTTAGCGCACGCAGGGCACTGAAATTCAAGTATCGTCGGGCTACCGGTAGACAAGACAAGCCTCTTTGCAAAGCGATAAGGTCAATCAGCAATTCTTTCGAACGCTCGTCTCCCATTGTACGTCCCACTCGCTCTCCACGGAAGCAACTCAGCAACAGTGCCTCTGGGGTTCAATGGCCTTAGTCGCCCGTAGACCTTCCGTCAGCGGCACTGGCCTCTTCGCTCATTTGCACACCTCGAACTGAACATGGCTCGTGGCTGCCAGGCGCTGATATAAGCACGCGTACCTGAGTCATTAGGGCTATTAATCAGCCGGAACGCGCTAGCGCCGGTTTCGGCTATTCAGTTAAACCGAAAGACTGTCGTCGACGTGCTTAGATCGCACGCAAGACACCGCTTCCACGAACAACGCGGCATTAAAAGTAAACCTTGCTTATTATTCAATAAACCTATGTGCCGATGCCGTGCGTAAGGACAAAACAAAATATCCGCAAAGAACTCAAAGCAATTGGTATCAGCACACCTTCGTTGCAAGAAAAAATAAAAAACTTGATTCTCGCGAGTGGATGTGGTACGAAGTGTTCTGTGAGCAAAATTTATTAGGCAGATCATCGCTGAGCTTAGGTGGTGCAAGCGGCACCTCTTAAGCTAAGAACTGTTGTTCTGCCTTAATATTCGCTCACCGAATCGGCATCGTTTAAACGCTTTTTGCCGATTACTTTCTGACGTACTTTCGATTCTTTGAAAGGCAGTGTTATGACGAAGAGAACTCAACTCACGTTGCTTGCTTCTAAAAGGTCTGGCTTTACACTCGTCGAACTTTTGGTGGTGATTGCCATCATCGGCATTTTGGTAGGACTGCTGCTGCCAGCCGTTCAAGCGGCGCGCGAGGCGGCGCGACGCATGCAATGCACCAACAATCAAAAGCAACTCGTACTCGCGCTGCATAACTTTCACGATACTTTTCGAAAGTTCCCTCCACTTCGAGGAGGTCCAATCGGAGGTGATCAAGGTCGTTGCGGCGATAAATTCGGACTCGTCTTCGCACTTCCCTACATCGAACAAGGCCCCAGATCAGACCAAATTTCGGGTGGGACTCCTCAGGTTGCTTGGAATAATACGTACGCTCCTTATTTGGGAGAAATGTCTGTCCTGCTTTGTCCTTCCTCCCCAATTTCACCAAACAATCCAGTAACTTCAAATCAACCGCAACGCAGTTACCACTTGTCAATGGGCACAACGGTCGGCACCAATGCATCGGGCGCAGGAACTAGTGCGACCATCACTGACAATAACTATTTCGGTCGCGTAAACGGCCTCTTCGGTTACGATAAGCCGGGCGCCGTTGGCCCGCTCTGCATCACAACAGAAAGAATTGTCAGAATGGCTTCGATTACCGATGGCACAAGCAATACGGTCGCATTGTCTGAAAAAGTTACTGGAAATCGAGGTTCCCGTTCGATTCTCGGATTAGCAACCTATCCGATGGCCGGTCTCGATGCGAATGCTGCCCAGTGTCTCGCCACCGCATCGAACGGACTATACAACCCAGGCCGACTCCTTTCAGATTGGAATATGGGCGGCATCTGGGCGTTTGGTCATCCGAATTGGGCTGGTTTTTCAACAATATTGCCGCCGAATAGCCCTTCCTGCTACGAACGCAACAATAACAATCCCAGCAACGCGGTCGGCGTCTTCTCGGTCAGCAGTCTCCATACCGGCGGCGTCGTGATTGCGATAGCCGACGGAAGCGTTCGCTTCATTACGCAGTCAATTGACTGCGGCAATTATGGCGTCGCTCCAAATCGCAATTATGGTGTCTGGGGCGCGCTTGGCACGATCGCCGGTGGTGAAGTGAATTTGCTCAACGATTAAAATCGTCCACGAATCATTTCGAGTCGAAGTCACCGTCCCCTTTGGTCTTTACCCTGCCTGGAACATGATCATGAATTGTCACTTCACGCTTGGCTTCATTTGCCTCGCTTTGTACTTAGGGTGCAATTCCGCGAGCATACCTGGAACAGTTCCAGTTGGCGGTAAAGTGAGCTACAAGGGAACTGCCATCGAAGGCGCGATAATCACGTTCATTCCAGAAGGGAACGGTCGGCCCGCGACGGCTACCACGCTAGCGGGTGGAGTTTATAGCCTGACAACCCTCGATGCGCCAGGTGCGATGCCTGGAAAATATAAAGTCACTATCGATAAGGTTGAATACGGAACAGGAGGTACCTCGAGCATGGAAGCTGCGTCGACCGGAAACCCCGCCGAAGGCAAGGTGAAGCGTGCATTGCCCAAGAAATACGCCGAGGCTGCTTCAACTCCTCTCGCAATCGAGGTGCCCGCAGACGGCAAAAAGGATATCGACTTCGTAATCGTGGATTGAAGCTCGCAGCAGCAACGATCTACTTTGCATCCTCAGGAATCTTACGTACCAAAGCCGCATCCGCTACCTTCCAAATCAATACCTGACCGCTTTGCCCGCCGACCGCTAAGAACTGACCATCGTGACTAGCCGATATCGTATAGATAGCCGTGTTAGCCCCCGAGAAAACTCTTACCTGTTGACCATTCGATGCGTTGTGCACTTTTGCTAGTCCATCCACCGAGCCACTCGCGATCTGATCCGTTTGCCCGACAAACTCGATGCCTGTAATCTCTTTCGTAAAGCCAGCTATCGACTGCTTTCGCTCACCGGTACTCACGTTCCAAGTCTTCACGGAATTGTCCGCGCTCGCAGTGGCTAACGTCTGACCATCATTCTGCCACGCAACGCTAAGTACATGATGAGTATGGCCCTCAAAGGACCGAACCAAGGTCCCCGTATCCAGTTGATAGAGCCGGCAAAGCTTATCCGCGCCACAGGTCGCCAAGTATCGACCATCCGGCGAGAATCGCAAACCCAATACGGTATCGCTGTGAGCTTCTCCTAAATCACGCTGCACCTCTCCGCTCGCCACCTGGACGATTTTTACGTCACCAAAGCGGCTTGGTGGTCCGCTGCCAATCGCTAAAAGCTGACCATCTGGACTGAAATCGAGAGCGGTGATTCGGTCCGAAAAAAGAGCTGATTGGTCATCGTTCGCAAACGGAGAACCCATCGAGCGTTCCTGCTTCCAAGGCAAGCCTAGACTCCATGTAAACCACTGGTTTCCGTCGCCTGCGACTATCTTTTTGTCCGCGGAAACAAACATTGCCGCAATACCGACCGGGCTTGGTTGCAACTTCGCCAAAGCCTTGCCCGTCGCCACGTCAAACAAATTCAGACTATTATCAGCCGTCGCGGCCACCACAGTTTCACTCGTCGAATCGAACGTCAATGCACGAATCGCGGGTGCCGGAGTTCCTTTCAGCGTTTCGAGAACCTGCTGTGAAGAAGTAAGGACCGCAGTCTCCGCTGTAACTAACATCTCTTGTTTCGGAACCATCGCGTTCGCGCGTTCCACGCCGTCCGTTGCCGTAGCCAACGCTTGATCGTGCTTCACCAACTCTCCTTCAGCTTCCTTTTTCTTTTTATCTGCCTCAGCCACCGCTTTCTGCTTCGCTTCCATTTCCGTCGCAAGAGCTGTTAGCTTCTTGTTCAGTTCTTCAATCGCTTTGCGAGTCTCTTCCATCGAAGCTTGCGTAGCGGCAACCGCACCCTGAGCCGCTTCTACTTCTTTCACCTTACCAGCGATCGCTTCTACCGCTTTGGTTCTCGCATCTTCAACTTTCTTCTTCGCCTCGACTTCCTTCTCAGCCTCTTTCTTTAGCTCTGGAATCCGAGCCGCCAACAGATCAACGAGTGCCTTCTGCCTGGCTGCATTGCGTTCCGCAACCTGAAGCATGCGTATCTGATCGTAGTCGCCTTCAAGCGTCGCCAGCAGCTTTCCATCGGCCAAGTTCCATAGCTTTGCAGGCCCAGTTGCCCCAGCCACGCTCAGCACTTTACCGTCGCGAGCTAGCGCCATCGCAGCCAACGGTGCACCTTGCTCAATCCGTATCTTCCCTTCTGCATTGTCTGACTTCACGGACTCAACTACACCGTTGTCCAGCCCAATCAAATACTGAGCCAGCTCTGGCGTTCGCACAGCCGAGATACTATGCACCGCAGCAAACCGATCGTAGCCCGCCACCGGCGCGAAGCTCGCGGGCGGTGCAGCGGGCTCTGCCGTAGCTACGCCCAATTGCAGTGCTTGAACTTTCTTGTCATTGCGTAGTACCAATATCGATTCGGCTCCGACCGAAGCGAGCGATTTAATTTCCTTTGCATCGGAACTCACCAACAGCACGTTTGCATTGGGCGCCGCTTCGCTAAAAACCAATTCTGCAGTCGGCGCGTCAGTCAATTGCCATCGCAGTAATCGTCCCGCAACATCCCCACTAAAAATAGTCTTCGCATCGGGCGCAATCGCGACCGCAACAACCTTGTCTGTATGGCCTTTCAATGTCGTCACAGGCTGCATAGAGGCCGAATCTACTAGAACAATTGAGTGCTCCGGAGTTGCGATCGCTATCCGCGTGCCCGCCATTTCAGTCGCCCACACCGATACACCGGCTGGCAGCGGCAAATTGCTTGGTGCCAAACTCGTGTCCCGCTTCCAAACCTTGACGCTGCGAAATCCGCCGACCGCCAGCCGCTGGCTGTCCGGACTAAACGCAATCGATTGGATCAGGTCAACGTGCGTCGCTTGAACCGACTTTCCATCGGCAAGCTTCAAATTGGGATCGATCAAGTAATCGACGTGAGGAACTACCTTCCCAAACGGATTGGTTGCTACGGCAAGCAAATTGCCGACCCCATAAGCCAGGTAAGTTCCATCAGGCGATACGTCACTTGCATAAATCGGCTTTAGCGACCCAGTAATGTCGCGAAAATTCATCGCTGCGTTGACAGCACCTTTTGGTGCCACCGCACCCGCTGCAATCCAAGCCTTGATCAAGGCGACTTCTGCGTCAGTCAACCTCTTAGCACCTACAGCGTTGCCCGCCGGTGGCATGGCTGAGTCGTCCGTGGCGACAATGCGAGCCAACAGCTCGCTCTTTTCAACCATCCCAGGCATAACGGATTCGCCGCTATCCCCACCTTTCATCAAGGTAGTGTAGGATTCAAGGACCAATCCCCCCTCAGGCTTCTTCGAATTGTGACACGCACTGCAATTGCGAGTCAGCAAGGGCGCAATCTGCACTCCAAAATCGATCGAGTCTTCCGCCAATAGAACCGCACTCGTAAATATGGAGTTGGCCAACAGCAACGCAACATGAATTGCAGGACGCATCATGATTCTATTCATAGTGATAGGGTGGGAGTTCGGGCGAGAATCGTCGCAGGTTCTGATTCCAGTGTAGAACCGGCATTTCGATGTGACGGTTACTTAGCCACTATCGTTAATGCGACATCGACGGTTTGACTCAAGGTATGATTGTTAAACTTGCATTCCAGTTTAATCGGAACATGGACCGAACCCGCCGGCGAGCTTGACGGAATTCTCAGGTTCAAAGTCGCCGAATCCATGCCGCCGACTATCTGCCCCGCTGGGATCTCCAGACCTTCGATGGGCGGTTTTCCAACCAGTGAGACGTCAACCGCCTCGGCATATCCGAACAATCGCTCGATTTTGAATTCGACTTTTTGTTCGGTACCTGGTGATACGCTGACCGCAGCAATCGGTAACACTCGAAAGGGCGTTTCAACAATTCGAATACGCAACGGAGTGGAGGGCAAGTAAGCCGTCACGTCTCGCTCTTCAGTTCCCTTCTTCAGCAGTTCGACGCGTTCATTCGCTACTTTTAATGCGGGTTCGAGCATCGGCTTCTGAGCCGCCTGAGCCGGATCGTCGACAGCAGCTTTGAGTTTCGCAGCATAGCCTTCCGCCGCTGTTAACGACTCCGGATTCGGCCGCCATTTCACGACCGTCTCGTTCTGCATCCAGAAAGTGAATTCGCCCAACGGTGCATCGGGACCAATGCTCAACTCAGCCTTCGCTTCCGACTTGTCACCCTCAATGGCTATTTCACCTAAAGTGACTTTGGGCGGTAAATTTTGCGGACGCAAAGTGCATTTACCTGCTCCGCCCGCGCGCCGCGTGACTCGAATGGGAAACGGGAGCTTGCCGCCACGAGACATCTCCAGAACCTGCGCATCTCCAAGGGTCACCAGCAGTGGCGCCATATCTTGCGGATTCAGCCGCACCACCAGGTTGGCAGCCAGTCGAGACTCTATGGTATTTCGCATAGGAGAGACTCCTCGCAAAATGGTTCCCGCCATCGCTTCCCGCTCTTGTGAATTCGTACCAAGCGAGCGCCCCTTCACTCGGATTTCCACTATCGCTTCAGCCACATCATCCGCGGCCTTTAAAATCAGCGTGGCTTCGTTCGTCCCAGCTGGAACAATCACGTTGGGACACTCAACGCCAGCTGGCAATCCTTCCACACTTAATTCAATCGCATCCGAAAACCCGTCGCGTCGTGCGACCAGCACATGCACAGCCTCCGTACCGCCACGCATCAAGTTACTGCCCCAATTTTTAGATTGCGCAATGTCTTTGGAAGGAAACGGCTGATAAGCCAACAATTCATAATTTGGCTTCGCCTCCCGAACCGACAAGAAAAACTTTCTTGAACCCGTCGGCCTCGAACCGCTTTGATTGTCTGCTAACAGGATCCGATAAGTCGCATTCTCGGGTGCGGTAAATTGAATATAGGGGTCGCGCATTCGCAGTTTTAACGCCGCACCGCCCACCGACGCTGCGTCGTCTTGCTCGGCAAGTTGCTGAAGCGACTCTTTCCCCCCCGCATCGCGATTAACTTTATAAACAATCACACGCGGATCGGTTAACTGGTCAAGCGCCGCGGAGTTCACCTCGACCCACAAAATTTGTCCACCCGCAGCTTTGAAATCGAATAGTTTGCTGGCTGAGTTCCCCGCAAATTCTCCTTCTTCCATAAACGGAACCGTGCGATCTTCTGCCGATGCTGCGCTCGATACCCCTCGCGACTTGATCCATTGCGCTACGACAGCCGAAGGCTCAGACACTGTAGGTCTTTGCCTTGCGTACGCCGCAGTTTCGTTGGGGCGGGCATCGTCCTGTATGCTGACCATCGAACCCGCACTTACCCCGCATAAATCTCTCAGCTCGCATACGGCTGCAGCCACCGTGCCGGGAGGATCCACAACCGCTTGCATCGCAAATCCAAATTCGTCGCCACCCTGATAAAGAAAATCATAGGCCAGCAAAGTATAAATCCCGCCAGTCGCTGCCACGTGCGCAATCTCAGCCGGAAACTCACCGACCGCGCGACTCCGCGCTACTTCACGACCACTCGGATCCAACAACACCAACCCCACCACAGCCCTTGAATCCAACCGCCGCGCGTGACCGCAAACATAAAGTCGCTGTCCCTCGGTCAATGCCGACTTATAAAAATTTCGACGCTGCGGATAAAAGCGATCCACCATCACTTGTTGCTGCGACAAATCGACTGCCGTAGCTTCCGAAGTGTGTTCCTGATCAACGATCTGCACCGGAGATTTGGTCACTAAGAAAGCTCTCGGATTAGAAACTCCATGACGTCCGCTCGACCTAATTTCATACAGCCCAGGGGCGACCTCTGGAGCGATACTGACGTCGAACTGGCCGTACAACCGCTGAACGTCTGTCTCAAGCAATCTTGCTGGAGCCGACTTGATGGACGCCACGATTCCAGGGTGAGAAAAGTGCAACCGATCGACTTGATCTAGCGAATCGCTTTCACTAACACGGACCGAAAACGAGCTCGCTGCTTGGCCTACCGCCGGCGAGACCGCCGATAACTGAATAGCGGGAATTTGTGCACAGACATCGAACGACTGCGACACAAAGGAAATAATTACGAAGCCGACGAAGCAAAATTGTTTTGTAAGGTGCATGCGATCAAGTGGGTCAGTGGTTAAAAACAAATTCCTTGCTGTTGATCAATGCCCACACCAGATCCTCATACGCTTCACGCAGATTCGACTTCTTCCGTTCGATATATGTGAGTGCGGTTTGCAATTCCACATCCGTCGGTTGACGACTGAAGGCTCGCAAGTAGAGTTCACGTAGGTGGGTCGGATGATCAACCGAACTGTCGGTAGCAAGTTTGGCAGGATGGGATTTGTCGCTGGAAAGCTTCGCTTGCACGTCGCTCGAATTGAGCAAATGCAAACTCTGCGCTAACGTTGCTTCTTGCGAGCGTTCACATTCACAAGCCGATGCTGAGTCTGGACGTCCAAATACAGTCAAGAAGTAAGAACTGAAACTGGTGTCCGGCAAGCCTACGGCACGCGTTCCAGTTGGCATGCCATCGAATACAGTGCTGGAACCAACCACTTGGTCGATTGCATCTAGCAATACTTCCGCCTGCAAACGTTTCGGATAATATCGCGAGTAACTCGACTGATCCGCCAGATTCTGTTCGTTTGCTTCGGAACTTAAACGGTAGGTAGTCGACGTGCAAATCAATCGAACAAGTCCTTTGAGGTCATACTTGGAGTCAGCAAAGTGTTTTGCCAAACCATCTAGCAAAGCTGGATTAGCCGGTGGGTTGGTGACTCGCAAATCATCTTCCGGCTCCACTAACCCACGTTCGAAAAAGTGCTTCCAATAGCGATTCGTAAGCGAACGAGCGAAGAATGGGTTAGCAGGATCAACCATCCAGTCGACCAGATTACTGCGGGGATCATCGATAGCCGTCACTTCCAGCTTTGCCCCGTCGAGTCCAGCCGGTTGCAACGCTTGGCCGGACTTGGGGTGTTGAGCTGTCGCGTTTCCAAGCCGCGAGACGTAGAAGGGCTGCTCCGGTGTCACGCCCTCTTTCGAAGTCACCTTGCTAAAGAAAGCCGACATGTGGAAGTAATCTGCCTGACTCCACTTTTCAAACGGATGGTGATGACATCGCGCACATTGAATGCGCTGGCCAAGAAATAGTTGCGCCGCATCTTCCACACGCGATTCAGTGTTGGAAACTTCGCGATACCAGGCCACCGCTGGGTTCGTTTCAACGGAACCGCTCGCTGTCAACAATTCGCGGACAATTAAGTCGTACGGTTTGTTTTCATAAAAACTCGCTCGCAACCAATCGTGGAACGCGAACGAATTGAACATCTCAGCTTGACCATCGCGTTTGTTCCTAAGAATCGCGCTCCACTTCTTCGCGAAATAGTCAGCGTAATCGGGACTCTCCAGCAAACGATCAACGGCTGCAACATATTTTTGCTCCGACGGATCCGACAAAAACTTTTGCGATTCTTCTAACGTCGGCAGCCGCCCGGCGATGTCCAGCGTAACGCGGCGAATGAAAGTTGAGTCATCACACAGTTGCGAAGTTGGAATGCCCAGCGACTTCAGTTTTGCAAAAACATGTTCATCCACCAAATTCCTCTTGGCAGGCCACTCGGCAACTTCCGCACCCACCGGCACACTAACGCGAAACACGCCAACTTTACCTTGATAACGCGCCATAATCGCGGCATCACCCGCTTGCTCGGTTAACTGAACCAAACCTTTTTCATTCACCGTCGCAAGATCACTGTTATTGGAATCAAACTGCGCCGTGCGAGTGATGTCCTCTCGCTTGCCATTCGAGTAGTGCGCTATTACGGCAAGTTGTTGACTGCTGCTGCGGGTCAAAGTGCGTTCATTCGGAATCACTTCAATGTTCGAAACTACCGCATCCGACTCACTCCCATAGGGCATCCCCTGAGCAATCCAGCGCAGCATCACACGATACTCTTGCGAGTCGGCTTGCAAGCGCTGGCCACCTCCGTGCGGCGAAACATTGATGGCCTTTGTCAGTAACAAACTTTGATCGGGATCCGCCGGAAAAAGCCGTCTTCCACGAGCTTCATTCACTAAGTGTTCGTAATCTTCGCGAGGTTCAAGCCCCAGCAGTGAAAGCTTGAACCCGTTTTGTCCAGCCGCTTTGCCATGGCACCCTCCACCATTGCAGCCGAGTTTAGTGAAGATGGGCACAACCTGATTCGGAAAACTTACCGGCTCGATCGCTTCCATCCCTTCGATCTGCACCCGAACTTCCGCCGGAGCGCCGTTCTTGTATTCTGCAACGATGCGGCCACTGCCATTCGCCAGCGGTGTTACAAAACCACTTGCATCAATCGCTGCTATGGTTGCAGGCTCAACTTTAAACTTGGCAAACCGAGTGACATCAAAGATGAGCTTGGTCGGCGTAACGGCGGTCAGTTGCAACTGCCATCGCGCATCGCTGCCCCGCAACGTAATCGTCGGTTCGCTTACCTCAAAGGCCAGTTTTTCAATCACGATATCGGTCGGTTCAACCGAGTTCGCATTTGCTGAGGGTGTCGCTACCGTAGTTTCAATTGCTGATGCAGTAGCTATCCAAACCTCCAAAAACGTCACACTGAACGCAAGCCCTAGTGCCAGTTGGCAGAATACTCGCAGCGCATTTTTCCTTAGCGACAGCATGGGATTTCAACTCATATCAGCAGGTGGGATAGTTAGGCAGGAACGTTCAACAAGCGTTCGACAGATTAAATAAGTTCGGCTATGGGAGCGTGATCAACCAAGTACTGAGGGCGCCCGGTCGGATCGATGAGCGTAGTCGTCGAGGTATCAATTCCCAAGTTATGGTAGAGCGTGGCGATAATCTCTTGCATGTGAACAGGTCGCTCCGT